>NZ_FQVU01000006.1 GCF_900129455.1 Jatrophihabitans endophyticus | reverse complement strand
TCCTGACTCACACCGACACCCGCCGGCTGTTCACCGAGACCCAGCGGCTCGCGATGATCGCCCGCGACGGCGGCTGCACCTTCCCCGGCTGCGACGTCCCCCCGGCCTGGACCCAAGCCCACCACATCACCGACCACGCCCGAGGCGGCCCCACCACCATCGCCAACGGCACCCTCGTCTGCGGCCACCACCACCGCACCCACACCCGACAGGGCTGGCGATCCGTCATGACCGACGGCCGACCCGCCTGGCTCCCCCCACCCTGGCTCGACCCCAAGCAACGACCCCGCACCAACCCCCGCACCCGCCCCGGCTGACAGCCGGAGCGCTGGCCCCATGCCAGCGCGCCCACGGAGATCAACTAGCCGCGCCCGCATAGGGCCAACCGCGAACAACACCGCCGATTAGGCGCAAGGGGAATCGAAAAGCGTCTCTAGGTTTGCGTCAGAACCGCCGCGCCACGTTGATAAGCTCGATACCGGCAACTTCCTTGGTCTGATCGCCAGCTCGAACGTACACTCGCTCGCCGATGCTAGAAACTTCCGCTTGCGCTGGGATGTTGATCAGGATCACGCCCAGACCAAAATAGTCATTAAATGACAGGCCGGCGAGTACGGCCGAACGAAGAGGCTCACTCAATTGACTATTTCCAATCGCGTCGCGAAGTCGCTGAAAGTATGCCTCAGGTGTTTCGCCGAGTTTGACCGCCTCGCGACGAACCCCGACCACGGCCCGCTGGCCGACCATCCGGGGGGTAATTTTGTCCAATTGCTCAATCCGCGAGGCATCCTGAGGCTTGTCCGCAACGCCTAATATTAGGCATCCCGTACGACCAGTTCCATTATTAGCAATCGCACAGATAGTTTCGATGATAGCGGGCAATACTGCGGTGTCCATGCCGCGAGTGTCGTCGAGCCGAAGCAATCCCTGCTTCAATTCAAAATGTGGAGCTTCGACCTCACTCCTGCGAATAGTGTCGTCAATATCCACCGTAGACTGGCGGTCGTAAAGCTCTCGAGCTTGCGCGTCGACAAGGTGAGGGGCAATAAGGCCCTTGATGGTGTTGATGTTCTGCCGGCGTTCTTGAGGTGAAGTCGAGCCTCTACTCGTATCAATTCGCCGGTCAAGATTTCGTAGGGATTCTCTTACCGCGGAGAAATTAGCAATTTGCAAGCCGTCTTGCACAAACAGTTCATGCAAAGCGATGGCGAGCACGGCAAAAACTGCCGGATAAGGATTAGTTGATGATCTAGCGAAGAGTAGATTGCGAAGTTTAATGGATACGCCGTTCTCGGTACAGATCAGCCGGACTTGGTCGACAATATACTTAAACTCGGCAGTGAATTTGTCGCTGCCGTACCCCGCTAGAGCCGATTCTAGCGCCCTGCCTGCTTCAGACCCATCGCGGTAAACCTCGTCCAAAGCGTCTTTCGACCGCGCAATGAGACTTCCAGTGATCACCGAAGCCGCTACATCCGCAATGCACTGCTCGTCCATAGAGTCCCGAAGATCCGTCGACCGGAGGATGCCCTCGTTAACCCAGAAGACTTCTCCAGCCGCGACCGAATAGCCATGGCGCGTCATAGGCAGATCTATGCTTACCTGCGGCATGTCGACTAGGGATAGGATGTCGTCGGATACGTCTCCCCGTATATCACTAGAGAGACTTCTGACCAATCGCGAAAACTGATTTTGGACGCCCGCCTGCCTACGTTCTTGATCGCTTAGGCGATGACCATAGGTATTGATCCTGGAGAAGACTTCATCTATCTCCTCGTCAGTAGCATTTCGCATCACAGATATGGCCATCGAATAATCAAGATAGGTGCCAACTTCACGCGGAGAAAGACGATCCTCATCGGTTCCGACGACATGGAACACACCCTCCGCCGATCTCGTGTTCGCCGTCGGATATTCCGAAACGTTGAAGTAGCGGCCATCGCTGCCCGGGAATGACGTTTCGATAAACGACATCAACGTGTGTAGGCGCTGCAGTCCGTCGATGACCTCGTACCCACCCTGCTCGCGCTCAGCAAGTAGGATGGCGGGGATAGGATACCGCTTCAGAACCGACTCTGTTAGCTTCTGCTTTTCCTCCAGCGTCCAGACTAATTTCCGCTGATAACGCCTGTTCACCCACAGTTGCCCTTCCGAGTACCAGGCGTACAGCGACTGGATGGACTTGGGGCTTGAGTCAAGGTCGGCCACACTAGGAGGCTACGGCATCGATCAGCCCTTCGGTATGGGCATGGCGGTTGGCGGAGCCGCGCGCCCCCGATTGAGCGCTGCCCCGGGTTCCCAGCAGATATCGCCGTCAGGCCGGCCCTCGCGTATGACGGTTGTGTCGAGCGCAGGACACCCGAGCAGGTCCCGATCGCTGGGCACGTAGGGATGGTGGAAAACGCGTCGCGTCGCCCACCGCGACAGGCTCGCCCTCAACCACACTGCCCGTGTGCCTGCCGAACGAACACGCCGCCTTGATTGTCCCCTGTTTACTTGCATGCAAGCGCGACCGCGACATCAGCAAACCGCCGGGGATCGTTCTGCGTGACAACGAATTTGCCGAAGCGCTTACCACATGTGGGCGACTTCGGTGCGTTACTTAATGCGCTAACCGCGAGCTCGTCTATATGGCCGCACAAGAATATATGCCACTCGGCGGCCGCTTTGCTCTCTATCTCTCGGACCGAGTCGCCGCCGAGTCCGCCAATCCGCCGCGGGTTCGCGGAGTGAGCCCGCGGCTCGACCCTTAGCTGTTCACTAGACGCAAATAGGCGTCGACGGTAGACGACAACCTGTTAGTTGCTGCGAATCCGATCGCCGAGGTTGATATCGAGTCCGACGACGACGCAAGGCGTCCCGAGCGTGATCCATCTAGAGCGTCACTCTTCCGCAAGGTCCGGAGTATCGGCTGGCCAACAGGTCACGACCTATAGCACTGGCTACCGAGCTCCGCACACTCGCAGGAAGCGCCGAGCGCGCTGTCGATGGCTCTGGCTCACCCGACCGAGCAGCCGCCCCCGCCTTCCGTCAGCGTCGGGTGCGGCCTTCGCGGAGCAGCTGGAGCGTCTGCTCGACCCGCGACTGCGTCGTCTGCTCGCGTTTGGCCTCGCCGACCCAGGTGGCGAAGCCCTTGCGGTGCGAGGGAGCCAACGCGTCGAAGGCGGCCTGAGCCGCGGGATCTGCGGCGAGCGCGGCGGCCAGGGCCGCGGAGATGTCCACGGTCCTGGGTTGCGCGTCCAGGGCGATGACGACGTCGAGGGTCTGGCCGATCTCGACCCCGAGTTCGGCGCACAACTTCTTGCTGAAGCCGAGCAGGTTCTCGCCGCCCATGCGGCCGACCCGCGCGGGCACCGTGACGCCGTTGGCGGTCACGCGGACGGGCGGGGTCTTCGTGCCGCCGAGGGAGGCGACCTGCTCGTCGGTGAGCACGATCGCGCCGGCCGGTCCGCGCGGGTCGAGGACGGCCTGCAGCCGTAGGGCACCGTCAGCAACCATGCGTGGAGGCTACTGTCGCACCTCCGAAACCACATCGACGCCGACACGGCGCTGGTGGTACAGCTGAAGTCCTACTGATCGAGGCGAGCATGGCAGCGACTCCGCAGGTGCTGTTCGTCCAGGGCGCAGGCGAGGGAACGCACGACGGGTGGGACGCGAAGCTGGTCGCGAGCCTCGCGCGCGAACTGGGAGACGGGTACGAGGTTCGGTACCCGCGGATGCCGCACGAAGCTGATCCGAGCTACGCGCGGTGGAGTGCGGCGATCGCCGAGGAACTTGCAGCGGCCGAGGACGGCGTCATCGTCGTCGGTCACTCGGCCGGCGGGGCGATCCTGGCCGCACAGCTGGCCGACGCTGCGCCCGCGCGACGCATCGGGGCCATCGTCCTGATCGCCGCCCCGTTCGTCGGCGCCGGCGGCTGGCCCGGCGAAGAGTTCACGCTGCCACTCGATCTGGGAGCGAGGTTGCCGCAAGGGGTGCCGGTGCACGTGTTCCACGGCCTCGACGACGACACCGTGCCGCCGACCCATGCCGCGCTCTACTGGCAGGCCGTCCCCGAGGCGCGCCTGCACCTGCTGCCCGGCCGGGATCACCAGCTGAACGACGACCTCAGCGAGATCGCCGTCGTCCTCACCACCACGCGCGCATCCGACGGCGTCACCCGTCCGCAGGCGGACGCACCGATCATGCTGCACGGCTACAAGTCCGACTACGACGATCTCATCCTGGCCAGCCGAGCGGGCGAGCCTGCAGTCGTGTGGGTGCAGGACTTCGGGGACGCCTGCCAAGCCGCGCAGGTGCGCGGCGTCCAGGTCCAGGTGACGCGGGCTTTCTATGCCGACCTGGTCCGCCACGGCGACGCGCCCCACACGCCGCCGTCGATGGTGCGTGTGGTCTGACCCGCGCGGATGATGAGTTTCGGTCCGGACGTCACACACGTCTTGAACTCGATGACGGACAACCCTCGGCCCCTCGGCCAGCAGCGCTGACTACAGCACGTAGGACGCGATCATCTGCCCCAGTTCGACGATGTTGGCCTGGCCCTTGAAATCGAGCTTCACCTTCCCGAGCCCGCTGAACCAGAGCTCGAGCTCGGAGTCGAGGTCGAAGTGGCCCGCCGTCTCGACCGAGAACGCCTGGATCTTGCTGTAGGGCAGAGAGCTGAAGTCGCGCTTCTTTCCTGTCATCCCCTGCACGTTGACGGCGATCAAGCGCTTGTCAGTGAAGACCACGAAGTCACGGATGGTCTTGAAGCTCGCCAGCACTCGCTCGCCGGGCACCAGCAACGGAGCGATCGCATCGAAGATCTCGGCAGGGTCGCACCGTCCCAGCTTGAAGATGGATCCGTTTGTAAAGTCGATCATTGCGTGGATGCTAGGCGTCCTCGACACGTTGCGCGCGTTGACGACGGGAGGCGCAGCACCGGACGGTTCCTCGCCTCGTGCGCTCCCTGCGGCGTCGCCCTGAGCCAGTGGATGCAGGTGCGACGTAGCCTTGCATCGCCTTCGGTCATGTCGTGACCCGGAGCGAGATTCCTGTCGACGATGCGGGTGACGCAATCTCCTCGGCCGACAAGCCGAGGTCGTAGCTCGCGTCGTTCTGACGGCCGGAGCCATATCGACTCGGAGAACCAACCGGCGAGCACCGTGGTTTCGTGTTGCCGAACTCGTCGCGCCGTTCGTAGTCTGCTGCCCCGGCCTCTTCAGGCCGGTCCATGACGAGCACGCAATGCGCCGGGGGGCGGACGACGTGCGGACGCGGCGACGAGCAGCAACGACCTTGACGGTCGTTGCGGTGCTGCTCGCCGGATGCACCGGCGGGAAGGGCGGTGACGCGTCGTCCACGACCTCGCTGTCCCCGCCCACACCAGCTGCCGCGGTGGCGCGCACCGGCGCTACCGCCGTCGGCTCCACCCAGCGGGTCGCCATCGAGCCGACGCGCATCACCGCGTCGCAACGAACCAGCCTGAAGGCAGGCGCGGGGCGAACCGGGACGCTGTACGTCGGCCAGCCGGTCGAGCTGAGCACGCCGGCTCCGATACCTAGGGGCGGGATCCGACTGACGCGCCGCTACGCCACCGCGGTTCCGGCGGGGCTCGCCGCGTCGTTCGTCTACTGGGACACCTCGTTGCGCGGCTGGCATGCCGTGCCCTCGACGCTCTCGGGCAACCGGCGGGTCGTGACCGCCGTCGTGCACCACCTCTCGGTCTGGACCGACGTCGTCGGATCGGTCACCGGCGCCGTGGGAGGCGCGGCGCACGGCGCGCTCGCTGCCGTCCGGCACTTCGGGTCGAAGGCGGCGGACTGGGCGTACTACGAGGTCGGCAAGGTGTTCGACACCCGGGTCGATCCGCCGACGTGCACCTCGACGCCCTCGTGGGTGTCCTCGACGACGTTCATCGACACGGCCCGCAACAACTCGCTGCTGTTCTGCGTCGGCCACGACCCGAAGAATCCGGACCTGCTCGTGGTCAAGGCGCGGGTCAATCGCGGCTTCGCCTTCACCGCGAAGGTCGGCGCCGACCACTCCTGGCAGTACAACTCGACGTCGGGCAGCTCCCCGCTCGCCGATGCCCGCGCCGCGCTCGGCCACCTGGACGACGCGCTGTCACGCACGCTCGACGGACTCTCCCCGCCCGGGCAGGTACTCGTCGGAGCCGGCAAGGAGCTCGACCTCGGCTTCTCCGCGGACCAGGTGCGTAACGCCGATGTGGGCTCGGCCGTGGTCACCTTCGCACCCCCCACCGTCGACCGGTTCCTGATCTCGCTCGTCGGTTCGCTGATCGGCGACGCAATCTCCGACGCCCAGCAGGGCTACACCGCCGGCGCGATCGCACTCGCCGGCTGCTACGACGACGTGCACGACGCGCGTGGCGTCGACGGGTTCGCGCGCGCGGCCCAGACCTGCCTGTCGAGCCTGGACACCAGCGCCGCCAGCGCGCTCGGTAACTACCTGCGGGTAAGGCGCGGTCTGAGCGACCGCGAGGCCGGCCGGCTGGCCGGCCGGCTCGTCGCACGGGTGAGCGTCTACCTGGCCCTGGTGGGGCCGGTCTTCTCGACGATGAACTTCGCCGCCGAGCAGACGCTGCCCGCTTCGGCCCGGACGGTCACCGTGTTCCCGACCATCGAGAAGGTCACCGCCTCGACGCTGCGAACCGCGCAGGTCCCGGCCTACTGCAGGTTGCCGGCACAGCGTCTGGTCGCCGGGCATACGACCAAGGGCCACCCCGGCAGCGGCGACATCGCCGTCACCGGTGCGCTGGTCGGCCGCGCCGACTTCGCCGGGGCCGGCTATCAGCAGATCCTGACCGTGTACGGCTGCAACGCCGGGGGCGTCGGCTGGCCCCAGCAGCTCCTGCTCGTCGGTGCCGGCGGGACGATGCTCGGCCATTACGAGTTGGGCAAGTACGACCGCCAGGAGCACTCCAACCTCACCTCGCTCACCGTCGCGGGCCACTCCGCCGACATCACCTGGGACTCGTACGAGGGCGCCGGCTTCTACGTCGTCCATCACGGTGCGACGGTCCGATACACCGGCGGCACGCTCGTCCTCGACGACGAGGTCGACCGATACACGCCGGCCAAGGTCGTCGACGACATCCTCATGGCCCAGGACGCGAGGAAGCGCAGCACGTTGCGCGACCCGGACGTCGTCACCGACGTCCAGTGGAACGCGCTCGTCCACACCTACCGCGACGACGACTTCCTGCTCGACGATCCGAACGACGATTGCCGTACCGCCGGTGACACCGCCGTGTGCCGGGGGACGTGGTACGACAGGATCACCGCTTCCGACGATCGACCGTTCACCATGACGCTGGTCCGCTCGACCGGCGGGTACGGCTGGAAGCTGGCCGACCTCCGGCTCGACTAGCGCGGGAGAGCCCGCGGTCAGCGGTGGCGGGACGGAACGACGACGCCGGCCGCGGAACCGCCGCGGCGGGTGGGTTCGCCGGCGGCGATGACGCGGCCGTGCGGGCGGAACTCGAGACCGGACGCGACGCCGATCGTGGGCGCGATGGTGATGCTCGGGTCGAGCGGCGAGGTGCTGGTGACGGCGAACTTCTGCCCGTACGACTCGAGCGTCGGCACCGCCGGGTCGGCGAGGAAGGCGGGCTCGACCTGGGTGGTGGCGCTGTTGCGCTGCGAGGCGCGGGGGGCGGCGATGGCGTCCGGGAGCGACAGGCGCAGGTCGATGCGGTTGACCAGGATCTGCAGGACGGTGGTGATGATCGACGCGCCACCCGGCGAGCCGACGGCGAGGAACGGCCGGCCGTGCTGCAGGACGATCGTCGGCGACATCGACGAGCGCGGCCGCTTGCCCGGCGCGGGCAGGTTCGGGTCGGGCGCACTGCCCTGCGTCGGCGCGAAGTTGAAGTCGGTCAGCTCGTTGTTGAGCAGGAAGCCGCGGCCGGGAACGACGATGCCGCTGCCGCCGAGCTCCTCGATGGTGTTGGTGTAGCTGACGACGTTGCCCCACCGGTCGGAGACGACGAGGTGGTTGGTGGAGATGCCGTCGTTGCCGGGCGACGTGTCGGCCCGCCGCGGCGTGCAGCCATTCGCGCCCCGGGTGGGGTCGCCGGGCGCGACCGGGCTGACGCCGGCCTTCGTCGGGTCGATCAGACAGGCCCGCTGCCGGGCGAACGACCGCGACAGCAGGGCCCGTTGCGGCACCGACACGGAGGCGGAGTCGCCGACGTAGCGGTTGCGGTCGGCGAACGCGAGCCGGCTGGCCTCGAGGTAGTCCTGCAGCGCAGCCGTCCGGTCGGTGGGCGAGAGCCGGAAGTTCTGCAGGATGTTCAGCGACTCGCCGACCGTGATGCCGCCGCTCGACGAGGGCCCCATGCCGTACACGTCGTAACCGCGGTAGCCCACGTGCGTCGGCGTCCGGTCGATCGCACGGTAGTCGCGCAGGTCGGCCAGCGTCATCGGCCCGGTGAGGGGCGTGCTGGTCGATCCGGCCGCCACCGGCGGGTGCTGGACGGCGGCGACGACGTCCCGGCCGATCGAGCCGCCGTACAGCGCCGACGTGCCCTGCCGGGCGAGCTGCCGGTACGTGGCCGCGAGGTCGGGGTTGCGCAGCGTCGAGCCGACGGCCGGCAGCCCGCCGCCGGGCAGGAAGAGCTCGGCCGTCGGGGCGAACTGCGCGAACCGGCCGGCGTTCTCGCGGACCTGCTCGCGGAACGTCGCGTCGACGGTGAAGCCCCGCGCGGCGACGTCGATGGCCGGGCGCAGGTCGTCGGCGAGGCCGAAGCGGCCGAAGCGCTGCAGGGCGCGCTGCCACGTCGCAAGGGTGCCCGGGACGCCCACCGACCGGCCGCTGGTGACGGCGGTCGCGAAGCTGTAGGGCTGACCGGTGCTCGGGTCGACGAACATGGTCGACGTGTCGGCGGCCGGCGTCGTCTCCCGCCCGTCGATGGTCGAGACCCGGCGCGTTCGGGCGTCGTAGTAGGTGAAGTAGCCGCCGCCGCCGATGCCCGCGACGAACGGGTCGGTGACGCCGAGAGTGGCCGCCACCGCGACCGCGGCGTCCGCGGCCGTCCCGCCGCGGCGCAGGACGGCCAGCCCCGCCTGGGTCGACTCGAGCGTGTCGGACACGACGGCGCCGCCGGAACCCGTGGCGACGGGCTGCTTGGTCGCCGTCGTGGGCGGCGTCGGGTGGTGCCCCGGGTGGGCGGCGGCCGGCGTGGCGCCGGCGAGCACGAGGACCCCGAGGGCCAGGACGGAGCTGATGCGGCGACCGGGCACGTCCACACCTTCCTGTGGGAACGTTCAGTGCCTCGTTCCTACCACGTCCGGACGAACAGGTCATTCGCCGCGATCGGCGCACCCGCCGAATCGCGCGAGGGCCTCGACCGAGGGGACGACGCAGTACTCGCCGGACAGCGGCTCGACGAAGCGGGCGAAGGCGCAGCGGATGCGGTCGCCCACCCCGGCCACGAGGCGGGCCCGCGGCTCACTCCGCCGGCGGGCGCACCATGTCGAGGAAGCCGCCGACGACCGCCGCGGGGGCGAAGCCGTGGCGGGAGAAGAAGCGGCGGGCGGCGCCGTTGCCCGCCCACACGCGCAGCCGGATCACCCGGCGGCTGCGATCGGCGTCGTCGGCCAGCTCGGCGACGACGTCCCCGCCGATGCCCAGGCCGCGGAACCCGACCCGCACGACGAGGTCGACGAGCTCGATCGTCCCCGCGTCCTCGGCGACGAGGACGTGACCGGCGCGCACCCCGCGCACCAGCAGCAGCTCGTGGGCGGCGTCGGGGTTCTCCAGCCGCCACTGCCGGCGCTGGGTGCGGAACTGCATGTCGACGATGAGGTCGCGCGTGTCCGAGGGCAGCAGCAGCAGGTCGTCGCGCGAGTCGGCGAACAGGTCGCGCAGGAACGCCGTGTCCCGCGCGTCCACGGGCCGGCGCTCGACGGGCAGCGTGAGCAGGGGTCGGCCGGAGCGCGGATCGGTCTCGGTGCCGAGCGCGGGTCGGCGGGTCACCTCGGTCATCGGGAACTCCGGACGGTGGGGACGAGAAACGAATTCTCTTAACACCCACTAAACACGGACGCCACGACGGGAACTTGAGGTCGAGCGGGAAACCGGCCGGAATGCGACGGTCAGAGGTCGACGTCGTACACGAGGTCGCGGATGCGCGCGATGGCGGCGTCGACCGAGCCGATCGCCCGGTCGAGCTCGCGCTGCGCCGGGCCCTGCATCTGCGCGCGCATGCTCCCCAGTCCCATGGTCAACTCGAAGAGCTGCGTGACGACGCCGCTGTGCAGCTCGCGCGCGATGCGGTCGCGATCGGCGACGACGGCCGCCCGGGTGTTGGCCTCGCGCAGCTGGAACTGTGCCGAGCACGCCGCGGCGAGGTCGTCCAGCGTCTCGAGCTCGGTGTCGCTCCAGTGCCGCGGTCGGTGGTCGAGCACGCACAGCGAACCGAACGCGTCGCCGCGGGCGTCGACGAGGGGCATGCCCGCGTAGGCGGCGATGCCGAGCTCGGTGACCGACAGGTTCTCGGCCAGGAAGTCGAGCGTGCCCGCGTCCTCGACGACGAACGGTTCGGCCGTGCGCACCACGTACTGGCAGAAGGAGTAGTCGAGCGAGTTCGTCCGGGCGCGGTCGAGGTCGGCCGGCACCCCGGCCGCGCCGGGCACGACCTGGCAGTCGCGGTTGACCAGGCTGACCATCGCCATCGGTGCATCGAGCACACGGCGCGTCAGCTTCGCCATGGTGTCGAACTCGGCGTCGGCGACCGCGGGCAACGGCGACGTGGCCGGCAGCTCGCCGACCGTCCTCTCGAAGACGCTCACTCCTCGCATAGTGTCAGATTGCGGCACGGACCACCCGTCGTGCGGACGGCCGCCGAACAGAACGGACGCCGTCGTCATGCCCGACCAGCCCGATGTCCTCGACCGCTGGACGGTCGCCCTGGCCGCCGCCCTCGACCTGGGGGACGCCCCCGTCCCCCGCCAGCGACTGCTCGACCTCGCCCGCGACGCGGCACACGGCGTGGCCCGCCCCGCCGCGCCGCTCTCCACGTTCCTCGTCGGTTACGCAGCCGGCCTGCGTGGGGGCGGCGAGGCCGCGCTGGCCGACGCCATCGACACCGCGCTCGGGCTGCTCGCCGAGACCGCCGGCTGAGCCGCGTCAGCCGGCGAGGGCAGCGACCAGCGCGTCGGCCAGGATCGCTGCCCCGCGCGGGAAGCCGGCGGGGTCCGGGCCGGAGAAGTTGAGCCGGACGTAGGGCGCGCTCGGCTCGGCCGGGAACCACTCGTCGCCCGGCCCGAGCAGCAGCCCGCGCCGCTCGCACTCGCCGGCCAGCCGGCCGACGTCGGTCTCCCCCGGCAGCCGGGCCCAGAGGTTGAGGCCGCCGGCGGGCACGTGCTCCACGTCGGCCTGCGGAACGTGCTCGCGCAGACTGCTCAGCAGCAGGTCGCGCCGTTCCCGCAGCTGGTGGCGCAGCCCGCGCAGGTGCGTCGTCCAGCCGGGTTGCGTGACGACGTCGAGCGCGGCGGCCTGCAGCAGGCCGCTGACGTACACCGCGTCGGCGGCGCGCTCGGCGAGGATGCGCTCGCGCGCCGGGCCACGCGCCACCACGGCCGCCACCCGCAGGCCCGGGGCGACGCTCTTGGTGAGCGAGCGCAGGTACACCACGTGCCCGGCGTCGTCGTGGGCGGCGAGCGGTCGCGCCGCGGCGTCGATGCCGAAGTCGTGGGCCCAGTCGTCCTCGACGAGGAACGCGCCGTGCTCGCGGACGACGTCGAGCACCCGGTCGGCGACGTCGGGCGCCCACTGCGCGCCGGTCGGGTTGGCGAAGTTGGGCTGGGCATAGAACACCCGCGCGCCGCTCTCGGCGAACGCGCGCGCGAGCTCGTCGGGGTCGGGCCCGGCGGGGCCGCTGGGCACCGGCACGAGATCGACCCCGACCTGTGCCGCCGCGCGCATCGCGCCCCAGTAGGTCGGTGACTCCACGACGAGCGGCCGGTCGCGCGAGACGAGCGCGCGGAAGATCGAGCTGAGCCCGCTCTGGCTGCCCGGCAGCACGATGACGTCCCCGGGCAGCGGCGGCGTGAGGCCGGCCGGGGTGGCGTCGGCCAGCTCGCGGGCGAACCAGGCCTGCAGCTCGGGCAGGCCCGCCACCGGCGGTCGCAGCAGGCCGGGGTCGGCCCGGGTCGCCCGGGTGAGCGCGGCGCGCACCAACCGCTCGGGCAGCAGCTCGCGGGCCGGGTAGCCCGAGTGCCAGGCGACCACGTCGTCCCCGGCGCTGCGAACGGCCGTCGACATCGGCCGGGCCCGCACCTGCGGCGCTCGCAGCGCCGCCGTCTGCCAGCCGAAGTCGGCGGCCTTCGCCGGGCGCCGGGCGCGGACGAACGTGCCGGCGCCCGGGCGGCTCTCGATGAGCCCTTCACCGGCGAGCACGCGCAGCGCCTGCTGCACCGTGAGCGGGCTGACGCGGTGGCGCTGCACCAGGGCACGCGTGGACGGCAGCCGCGCGCCGGGGGCCGCGACGGCGACGGCCGCGCGGAGCTCGCGCACGATCACTGCACTGCTATCGTTGTCCATGACGCACAACGATAGCGCTATCGCCCCAGGCCGCACGCCGCTACCCCGGCGCAGCGCCGCACTCGGGTGGGGCCTGCTCGGTGTCCTGGCCTTCTCCTTCACGGTCCCGTTCACCCGGGTCGCCGACCGGGCGCTGTCGCCGCTGTTCATCGGCTCGGCCCGCGCCGTCGTCGCCGCGCTCCTCGCCGCCGTCGCCCTCGCCGCGACCCGGCAGCGCCGGCCGGACGCGCGGCAGTGGCGCCGGCTCGGCGTCGTCGCCGGCGGCATCGTCGTCGGCTTCCCGCTGCTCACCTCCTACGCGCTGACCACCGTGCCGGCGAGCCACGGGGCGGTCGTCATCGCGCTGCTGCCGGCGGCGACGGCGACGACCGTCGTCCTGCGCACGGGCGAGCGACCGCCGCCGCTGTTCTGGCTCGTCGCGGCGGCCGGGGCCGCCGCCGCCGTCGCCTTCGCCGCGGCGCGGTCCGGCGGCCTGACCCAGGTCAGCACGGCCGACCTGCTGCTCTTCGGCGCCGTCGTCGCCGCCGCGATCGGGTACGCCGAGGGTGGCCTGCTGGCGCGCGAGCTCGGCGCGTGGCAGACGGTGTCGTGGGCGCTGGTGCTGAGCGCGCCGCTGATGACGACCCTGGCGACGCTCTCGGTCGTCCGGGACCACCCGAGCGCCGGCGGCGCGCAGTGGGCCGCCCTGGCCTACCTCGGCGCGGTCAGCATGTTCCTCGGCTTCTTCGCCTGGTACCGCGGGCTGGCCCTCGGCCCCATGGCGCAGGTGAGCCAGGTGCAGCTGGTGCAGCCGGTGCTCACGCTGTGCTGGGCCGCGCTGCTGCTCGGCGAGCCGCTGACCGGCACCACCCTCCTCGGCGGGGCGGGCGTCGTCGTGTGCGCGGCGCTGGCGGTGCGCGTCCGGCTCGGCGCGCCGGGGCCTCAGCCGACCGGCAGCACGTCGCCCGCGTCCGCGACGTCGCCGGTCGCGCCGGTTCGCTCGGCACGCCGGCCCAGCACGATCACGTAGCCGAGGAAGACGGCCTCGGCGAGCGCCCCGATCGCGATGCGGCCCCAGGTCGGCAGACCCGACGGCGTCACGAAGGCCTCGATCACGCCCGACACGAGCAGCACGCCGGCCAGGCCGACCGCGACGACGGCGCTCACCCGGCCCGCCTCGGCGAGGGCCTGCGCGCGGGGCAGCTCGCCGGGCGCGATCCACGCCCAGCCCGTCCGCAGCCCGACCCCGGCCGCGACGAACACCGCGCTCAGCTCCACCATGCCGTGGGGCAGGATCAGGCCGAAGAAGACGTCGGGCTTGCCCGCGGCGATCATCACGCCGCCGACGACGCCCAGGTTGACCGTGTTCTGCCACAGCACGACCAGCGTGCCGAGCACGCTCACCCCGAGGAACAGACACAGCGCCGCGACGAGCGCGTTGTTCGTCCACACCTGCGCGGCGAACGAGCGCGCCGGGTGCTCGCGGTAGTAGTCGGCGAAGTCGCGCTGGACGAGCTGGCGGACCTCGTCGTCGGGCAGCACCCGGCCGATGCGGTCGGGGTGCGCGCGCAGCCACCACCACATCGCCGCTGTGACGCCGATGCTGCCGAGGGCGGCCCCGACACTCCAGCGCCACGTGCGGTAGAGCGCCACCGGGAAGTCGACGCGCACCCCGCGGGCCACGGCCGACCAGCCGCGCACCCGCGGTGCACCGACGGCGGCGGCGCGGGCACGCGACAGCAGCCGGGACAGCCGGGCGGCGAGCGCCGGGTCCGGCGCCCGCGACTGCACGAGCGCGAGGTGCGTGGCGACCTGCCGGTACAGCGCGACGAGCTCGTCGGCCTCGGCCGCGCTGCACCGGCGCATGCCGGCGAGCACGTCGAGGCGGTCCCACTCCGGGGTGTGCCGCGCGATGAAGGCGTCGAGGTCCACGGTGGTTCCGAAGTCTAGGGTGCTGGCATGACGGCGGGCGTGATCTCCGGCGAGGGGGTTCGGCTCGCCCTGGTGCCTGCGGGCGTCGCCTCGCGCACTCTGGCGGCGGCGATCGACGTGGCGATCCAGGCCGTCGCGTCACTCGTCCTGCTGCTCGTCGACGCCGCGGTCGCGGGATCCGCCGACACCGCCGCGCTCGCCGCGGTGGCCGTGGTCGAGAGCGTCCTCGTGATCGCCGGCTACCCGATCGTGCTCGAGTGGAGCACGCGGGGACGCACCGTCGGCAAGCTCTGCCTCGGGTTGCGCGTGGTCCGCGACGACGGCGGCCCGATCGGCTTCCGGCACGCCCTGGTCCGCGGTCTCGCCTCGCTCGTGCTGGAGAAGCCGGGGTTGCTGTTCCCGTTCGGCACCGTCGCGGGCCTCGTCACGCTCGCGGTGAGCCCGCGCGAGAAGCGCATCGGCGACCTCATGGCGGGCACGGTGGTGCTGGACGAACGGGCGGCGCCGCAGCCGCTCGCGGTGCCCTACGCATGGGTCCCGTACCCGCTGCAGCCCTGGGCCCTGGCGCTCGACCTCACCCGGCTCGACGACGGCCTCGCGCTGCGGCTGCGACAGTTCGTCAGCCGCGCCCACGCCATGAGCTCGCCGGCGCGGATGACGCTCGGCGACGACCTGCTGCGCCGGGTGCTCGCGGTCACCTCGCCCCCGCCGCCGCCCGGCGCGCCGACCGCGGAGCTGCTGGGCACCGTGCTGGCCGAGCGACGGCGCCGGGCCACGCCATCCACCGCGGGCCGGCCCGCTGCCCGGCCGGCACCGGCGGGGCCGGCCGGTCCCCCGCCCGCGCCCGGCGGGCCGTTCGCGCTGCCCCAGTGAGCACGGTGAGCGGGACGCGCGGAGGCGACGTCTGCCTCTGCGGCTCGGGCGGGTCCTACGCCGTCTGCTGCCGCCCGGCCCACGCGGGCGAGCGACCGGCGGCGACGGCCGAGGCGCTCATGCGGTCGCGCTACAGCGCGTTCGCCCGCGGCGACACCGCCTACCTGCTGCGGACGTGGGACGCGTCCACCCGCCCGCGCGAGCTGTCGTTGCCGGCAGGCGTCCGGTGGACCCGGCTGCGGGTGCTCGCCGTCGAGGCGGGCGGGCCCGGCGACGCGACCGGCACGGTCGAGTTCCGGGCGCACTTCCGCCAGGACGGCGAGCCCGACGCGCTGCACGAAAGGAGCACGTTCCGCCGTGACGCACACGGCCACTGGATGTACGTGGCGGCCACGGCACCGGAGGCCTGACGCGCCCGGTGCGCGGCGGTCACAGCGAGGGCGTGCCGGTCTGCTCGGTGCGCGGCGGGGTGACCCGCCCCTTGTCGAAGACGATGATGCTGTCGTAGACGTGCATGCCGCGGATGGTGCGGGTGTACTCGTCCACGTCGAAGGCGTCCTTGTCGTGGGAGTGCCACGCGTTCACCTGGTCGACGAGCTTCTTCGCGTACTCGATGAAGGTGCCCTCGCGCCGGTAACCACCGCCGTAGGACGGCCAGTAGCTGGTGTGCAGGTCCTCGATGAGGAAGACACCGCCGTCGGCCATCGCGGGCCAGATCTCCTCGAAGGTGTTGATCTGCTGCGCCATGGTGTGGCCGCCGTCCTCGACGACGACGTCGATGGGGCCGAAGCGCGCGGCGAGCGAACGCAGGAACTCGCGGTCCTCCTGGTCGCCGATGACGATCTCGATCTGGTCCTCGGCGAACTTTGCGCATCGCTGATCGATGTCGACGCCGATGATGCGGGCCTGGGGACCGAAGTAGTCCTTCCACATCTGCACCGAGCCGCCGTGCTGCACACCGAACTCGATCACCGTCACCGGCTTGCCCCGGAACGAGGAGAAGTGGCGGTCGTAGATCTCGAAGAAGTGCAGCCACTTGTAGATCAGCCGGCCCTGGTTGGCGCGGAAGTAGGCCTCGAGCGGGTTGCCCTTCACGTGCCGGCGGGCCCACTCCGCCCGTTGCGTCGCGTACGTGACGGCAGCCTTGCGTTTCGCGCGCCCCGCCACCCGGCGTCCCCGGCGCACCCACTGATCGGTCATCGCGACAACTTAGCAACCGCACGAGAACGGCGGGCCCACCGTCGCCGTCGGCTGGTAGCCGAAGGCGACAGCGGGCCCGCCGGTCGCAGTCCGCTCCTAGTAGCGGTAGTGGTCGCTCTTGTAGGGGCCGGCGACGTCGACGCCGATGTACTCGGCCTGCTCCTTGGACAGGGTCGTCAGCTTGGCGCCGACGGCGTCGAGGTGCAGCCGGGCGACCTTCTCGTCCAGGTGCTTCGGCAGCGTCGTCACCGTGGGCTTGCCGTCGACGACGTAGGCCTCGGGGTTCTTGTGGATCTCGATCTGCGCGATGGTCTGGTTCGCGAACGACGCGCTCATCACGAAGCTCGGGTGACCGGTGGCGTTGCCCAGGTTCAGCAGCCGGCCCTCGGACAGCACGATGATCTTCTTGCCGTCGGCGAAGGTCCACTCGTGCACCTGCGGCTTGACCTCGGTCTTGACGACGCCCGGCACCTTGGCGAGGCCGGCCATGTCGATCTCGTTGTCGAAGTGGCCGATGTTGCCCACGATCGCCTGGTGCTTCATGGCCTGCATGTGGTCGGCCATGATGATGTCCTTGTTGCCCGTCGTCGTGACGAAGATGTCGGCCTTGCCCACGACGTCGTCGAGCGTGACGACCTCGAGGCCGTCCATCGCCGCCTGCAGCGCGCAGATCGGGTCGACCTCGGTGACGACGACGCGCGCACCCTGGCCGCGCAGCGACTCGACCGAGCCCTTGCCGACGTCGCCGTAGCCGCAGACGACGGCGAGCTTGCCGGCGATCATCACGTCGGTGCCGCGGTTGATGCCGTCGATGAGCGAGTGGCGGCAGCCGTACTTGTTGTCGAACTTGCTCTTGGTCACCGAGTCGTTCACGTTGATGGCCGGGAAGAGCAGCGTGCCCGCGCGCTCGAACTCGTAGAGCCGGTGGACGCCGGTGGTGGTCTCCTCGGTGACGCCGATGATGTTGGCGCCCATGCGGGTGTAGCGACCCTGGTGGTCGACGATCGAGCGGCGCAGCAGGTTGAGGATGACCTGGTACTCCTCGGAGTCGGTGTCCTCGGCCTGCGGCACGACGCCGCCGGTCTCGTACTCGGTGCCCATGTGGATCAGCAGCGTGGCGTCGCCGCCGTCGTCGACGATGGAGTCGGGGCCGGAGCCGTCGGGCCAGGTGAGCATCTGCTCGGTGCACCACCAGTACTCCTCCAGCGTCTCGCCCTTCCAGGCGAAGACCGGGATGCCCTGGGGGTTGTCCGGGGTGCCGTTCGGGCCGACGACGGTCGCGGCGGCGGCGTGGTCCTGGGTGGAGAAGATGTTGCAGCTGACCCAGCGGACGTCGGCGCCGAGCGCGACGAGGGTCTCGGCGAGCACGGCGGTCTGCACGGTCATGTGCAGCGAGCCGGCGATCTTCTTGCCCTTCAGCGGCTGCGCGCCACCGAACTCCTTGCGCAGGGCCATCAGGCCCGGCATCTCGTGCTCGGCGAGCTCGATCTCCTTGCGGCCGAAGGCAGCCAGGCCGAGGTCGGCGACCTTGAAGTCGGAAACGCTGCCGGCGGAGTCCGGCGTCAGGGTGACGGTACTGGCGGTCACATGCTCTCCTTCTGGATCGGGGTGGAGCGGGGGAACGATGGCGGGGTGGCCATCGGTGTCGACGGCGAGGCGCCGGAAGATGCCTGCGCCCGGCGGTGCTGCGGAGCGATGGATCGGCCCGAACCACTCGTCGACGGCCCGGGCGAGCCGCGGATCGGTACGCATCCGCAGCTCGAACACGACCTCGGTGATGCCCAGGTCGTGCTCGTCGAGTAGCTCCCGCAACCGTTGCAGGCGCTCGATCTGACGCGGCCCGTAGTGCCGATGACCCCCCGGGGTGCGCAGGGCGGCGACGAGACCGGCCTGCTCCAGGTAACGCAGCATGCGTTGCGACCAACCGGTCGCCGCCGCAGCCTGCGTGATCGTCATGGACTGCATCGGCAACAACTTACCACGGTCGTGTCAGATTTTGCCGAACGCGCCGGGCGTCGTCCTCAGCCCGTTGCCGGGTCGGGGTCGGGGGTGCGGTGGTCGGCCGCGATCAGGCGCGTGCGCCCGCGACGAACACCAGCCCGTCGCCGTCGAGTCGCGGCGAGCTGTGATCGGCCCGGACGAAGGCCGCGTGCCCCGGCGCGAGCTCGACGTCGCCGACGCTGGCCCGGCCCTCGACGCACAGCACGATGAGCGGGCCGGCGTCCTCGACGGTCACCGGCCCGTCCAGCGGCAACCGGGTCAGCCGGAAGTCGCGCACGGCGACGTCGAAGGTGCCGTCGCGCGAGGGCAGTCGGGGATCGGCCAGCGCCGAGAAGTCGGTGATCGCGAGCAGCTCTGCGACGTCGATGTGCTTCGGCGTCAACCCGCAGCGCAGCACGTTGTCGCTGTTGGCCATGATCTCGATGCCGGTGCCGCGCAGGTAGGCGTGGACGTTGCCGGCGCCCAGGTAGATCGCCTCGCCCGGCGCCAGGACGACGTGGTTGAGCAGCAGCGCCAGCACCACGCCGACGTCGCCGGGGAAGTCGGCCGCCGCCAGCCGGACCCCGCGCAGCTCGTCGCCACCGTGGTCCGCCACCCGGGCCGCGAGCGCGGTGGCGAGCGGGCCGGGGTCGGGATGGGTGAGGATCGCGGTGAAGGCCGCCCGCAGCGGGTCCTCGCCGCGCAGCAGCTCGCCGAGGAAGTCGAGCTCCGGGACGTCGAGGTCGGCCAGCAGCTGCGCCGTCCGCTCCGGCGGGCGGAAGCCGCACAGCGCCTCGAACGGCGTCAGCGCGCAGATGAGCTCGGGCTTGTGGTTGGCGTCGCGGTAGTTGCGGTTCGGCGCGTCGCGCGGCACACCGGCGTCGTCCTCGGCCGCGAAGCCGGCGCGGGCCTCGTCCAGTGTGGGATGGACCTGGATCGACAGCGCGGTGTCCGCCGCCAGCACCTTGAGCAGGAACGGCAGCCGCGGCCCGAACCGACCGAGGACGCCCTGCCCGAGCGCGCCGAGCGGGTCGCCGTCGATGACGTCGACGAGGGTGGCGCCGGCGAGGGTCGGCGACGGGTCGTCGGGGTGCGCCCCGAACCAGAGCTCCGCCGCGGGGCGGCCGTCGGGCTCGCGGCCGAGCAGCCGGGGAATGGCGGTGCGCGACCCCCACTCGTAGCGGCGGACGACGCCGTCGAGCGCGATCACGCCGATGGTGCCGACGGTCCCGTCGGCGGTCACGGCGCCACCGCCGAGCGGTCGAGGTCCGGTTCGAGGTAGATCACCCGGGCCGACGGGACGGCCGCGCGCACCCGCTCCTCGGCGGCGTCGATCGCGGCGGCGACGTCGGGCAGGCCCGCGCCCGCGGGCATGGCGAGCTTGGCGCCGACGAGCAGCTCGTCGGGCCCCAGGTGCATGGTGCGCAGGTGGATCACCCGCTCGACGCCGCTGCCGGGGTCGCCGACGAGGGACTGCTCGATGGCGCGCACCTGCACCGGGGCCGCGGACTCCCCCAGCAGCAGGCTCTTGGTCTCGATCACCAGGATCACCGCCACGGTGACCAGCAGCACGCCGATCGCGCACGTGCCGATGCCGTCCCACACCGGTTCGTCGGCGGCGGTGGCGATGCCGACGCCCAGCAGGGCGAGCACGAGACCGGTGAGCGCCGCGACGTCCTCGAGCAGGACGACCGGCAGCTCCGGGTTCTTGGCGTGCCGGATGAAGCCGAACCAGCTGTCGTCGCCCTTGAGGTGCGTGGACTCCTTGATCGCCGTGCGCAGCGAGAACGACTCCAGCGCGATCGCGGCGAGCAGGACGATCACCGCGACCAGCGGCGACTCCAACTCGTGCGGGTGCCGGATCTTCTCCACGCCCTCGTAGATCGCGAACAGGCCGCCGGCGGAGAAGAGCATGAGGGCGACGAGGAAGCCGTAGACGTAGCGGTCGCGCCCGTAGCCGAACGGGTGCTCGGCGTCGGCGCGACGACGTGCCTGCTGCTTGCCGCGCAGCAGCAGCCCCTGGTTGCCCGAGTCGACCACCGAGTGCACGCCCTCGGCGAGCATCGACGACGACCCGGTGATCGCGAACGCGACGAACTTGATGACGGCGATGCCGAGGTTGGCCCCCAGCGCCGCGACGATGGCCTTCGATCCGCCTGACGCACTCATGGCCTGCCGGGATCCCTTTCGTCGGTGGTCGAGTCGGTCGGACGGTGCGAGTCGGTGGACGAGTCAGTGGGCCAGCTCGGCCGGGCCGCGGGCACCGGGGTCGAGGCCGTGGCCGAGGGCGAGGTAGGCGGCGGTGAAGTCGCCGAACGCGACCGCCGCGGCGAAGCGGGCGACCGGGTCGCCGCCGGGCACGTCGACGCGGGACGAGCGCAGGCCGAGCCGGCCGGCGAGCTCGTGCAGGGCGGCCGCGGCGCGCCGGGCCGCGACCTCGTCGAGCTGGATCTGGGCGTCGGACCGCTCGCCGAGCAGCGGGTCGTCGGCCGCGCCGTCGTCACCGACCACGAGCAGGCGGGGCCGGAGTGCCACCGGCTCGTCGACGCGGTCTCGGAACAGGTCGTCGGCGCTCGCGGCGCTGCCGCTCCCGGCGCCGCGCAGCAGGGCACCGGCGCGCCCGACGCCGTCGGGCAACGTCACCGACACCGCGGGGCTGCCGGCGAGCTGTTGCAGCGTGTCGGCGACGACGCGCGCGGCCACGCCCGCGACGGCTCCCGCCCCGGCGATCAGGGGCACGGACTGCGCGAGCTCGGCGGCGAGCGCCTTGGCGGGGTTGGTGAAGGCGTCCCCGTCGGGGCGGCACGCCTCGGCCTGCCCGTCGAGCGCCTCGGCGATCTCGACCAGGACGGCCTGCGGCACGCTCGCGGCCCCGAGGACGTCCAGCGCCTGCAGCAGCGGCACCAGTACCGACCACCGGGCGGCGCGCGGGTGCAGGTCGCGGGGCAGCTCGGCCACCGGCGCGCGCCCGGCCGCCACGGCGACCCGACTCCCCGGTGGCGCGACGACGGCCATCGACAGGCCGCGTTGCACGCCCTGCGCGGCGAGCTCGGCGAGGCGGGGGTGTCGGCCGTCGGCCGACCCGACGAGCAGCGCGTCGGTGGCGCCGGCCCAGCGGGGCAGCTCCACGCCGTCCCAGCTCAGCGCCGGGGCGCGACTGCCGCTGAGCCGCCCGAGCAATCGGGCCGCGCCGGGCGCGCCGTCGACCGCGATGAGCAGGGCGCGCGGCGGCCCGGCGCCGGCGAGGCGGTCCACGCCGAACTCGCCCACGGTCTCGATCGCGCGGCGCACCTGCGCACCGGCCGTCGCCAGCGCCCAGAGCAGCCGGCTCTCGTCGTGCCGGCGCAGCTGCGCGGGCTCGTCGAGCAGGGCCTCGTCGAAGGGGCTCACGATCTCGGGCTCAGCCGTCCGCTGCCGGGCCTGCTGCCGGGCCGGGCGCCGGCACGCCGATGCCGTTCGGCCCGGGCGTGGCCTCGTCGAGCAGCAGCACCGGGATGCCGTCGTCGACGGGGAAGCTCGACGCGCAGGAGGTGCACACGAGCACGTCGGCGCCGTCGCGGGTGTCCTCGCGCAGCGGCGCGTGGTCGTCGCTCGGGCAGGCGAGCAGACCGAGGAGGTCGGCGTCGAGAGCCATCGCCTAACCCCGGATCGCGGCGAGGGCCTCGTCGCGCACCGTGGCCATGGCGTCGTGCGTCGGCCCCTCGACGTTCAGCCGCAGCAGCGGCTCGGTGTTGGACGCGCGCACGTTGAACCACGTGCCGTCGGGCAGTTCGACGGTGAGGCCGTCGAGCTCGTCGATGCTGGCCGCGCGCTCGGCGAAGGCCGCGCGCACCGCCTCGACCCGGCCGGCCTGGTCGTCCACCGTCGAGTTGATCTCCCCCGACGCGACGTAGCGGGAGAACTCGGCGGTGAGGTCGGCGAGCGAGCGGTCCTGCTCGCCGAGCGCGGCGAGGACGTGCATCGCAGCCAGCATGCCGGTGTCGGCGAACCAGAAGTCGCGGAAGTAGTAGTGCGCGGAGTGCTCGCCGCCGAAGACGGCGCCGGCCTTGGCCATCTCGCCCTTGATGAACGAGTGCCCCACCCGGGTGCGGATCGGCTCGCCGCCGTGCTCGCGGACGATCTCGGGGACGGCGTGCGAGGTGATCAGGTTGTGGATCACCGGGCTGCCCGGCGACTTGGCGAGCTCCCGGGTCGCGACCAGCGCGGTGATGGCACTCGGCGAGACGGGTTCGCCGGCGGCGTCGACGACGAAGCAGCGGTCGGCGTCGCCGTCGAAGGCGATGCCGATGTCGGCGCGCTCGGCGACGACGCGCTGCTGCAGGTCGACGATGTTCGACGGCTCCAGCGGGTTGGCCTCGTGATTGGGGAACGAGCCGTCCAGCTCGAAGTACAGCGGGACGATCGTGAGCGGCAACGCGGGCAGCACGCTGTCGCCGAGGACGGCGGGCGCGGTGTAGCCGCCCATGCCGTTGCCGGCGTCGACGACGACGGTGAGCGGGCGGATGCCCGACAGGTCGACCAGGCCACGCAGGTGCTCGGCGTAGGCGGTGAGGAGGTCGACCTGCTCGCTCTCGGCGGTGGTCGCCCCGGTCTCGGGGATGCCCTCGTCGAGGTAGCGGCCGGCGAGGTCGCGGATGTCGGCGAGGCCGCTGTCCTGCCCGATCGCGACGGCGTTCGCCCGGCACATCTTGATGCCGTTGTACTGCGCCGGGTTGTGGCTCGCGGTGAACATCGCGCCCGGCAGCCCGAGGTGCCCGGAGGCGAAGTAGAGCATGTCCGTGGACGCGAGCCCGCCCTCGACGACCGAGGCGCCGCGCAGCATGGCGCCCTCGGCGAACGCCCGGGCCAGCCCGGGGCCGGATTCGCGCATGTCGTGCGACGTCACGATCCGCTCGGCGCCGACGACGTCGACGAACGCCGCGCCGATGGCGCGCGCGATCGACTCGTCGAGCTGATCGGGGACGATGCCGCGTACGTCGTAGGCCTTGACCAGTGCCGAGAGATCCACGCCCCGAAGCCTAGTGGGGCGGGGGCACCACCCGCAGGTGCCCGCGGCGACCGGTCGCGGCGTCGCCGTCACCGGCACGGGGGGCGACCTCGGTGCGGGCGGCCTCGCGCACCGCGTCGGCGAGCGCCTCGAGGTCGTCGGCGTGCGGGATCGGCGCGGGGAACTCCCCCACGTGGCGCATGACCTCCCAGCCGCGCGGGACGGTGAGTCGGACCGCGTGCTCCTCGCACAGGTCGTAGGAGTGCGGCTCCTGGTAGGTGGCCAGCGGGCCGACCACCGCGGTCAGGTCGGCGTAGGCGTAGGTGAGGGTCGCCACCGCCGCCCTCGGGCAGCCGGTGCGCGTGCAGCGTCGCGGGGTCATCGCCTCGCTCCGGATCGCCGCTGCGCGCGGCCCCCCACCCCGCGGCTTGCGCCCGGCAGCCCCCGTCGTCGCGTCACAGCATCGGACGATAGCCCGGCGGGGGCCGCGCACCCGGCAACGCCGCCCTTCGCGTCGCCGTGTCGCGCCGGGAGCGGCTGCGTACGCTGAACTCCGTGCGCAGCGACAGCCGCGAGTCCCGCCGAGGCGGGCGTCGCGTCCGCCCCGCCCGGCGACGCGACCGGCGCGGCCGCGGCCTGCGCGGCCAGCTCGCGCCGACCGGTGTCCCGCTGCACCGCACGCGCAGCGAGTCCTTCGACGACCTGGTCATGGCCGCGGTCGACGAGCTCGACGACCACTGGGCCGCCGAGATCGCCGGCCTCGAGTTCGCGGTCGAGGACGTGCCGCCCGAGACCACGGCGCGGCTCGATCTGGGCCCCGAGGCGGTCACCGACCGCGGGGTGGTGCTCGGCCGGCTGTTCCGCGAGGGGTTGCCCGAGATCGCGCAGCCGGTGATCGTCGTCTACCGGCGGCCGGTCGAGGCGCGGGCGACCGACCGGGAGGACTGCGCGGACCTCGTCTTCATGGTCGTCGTCGACCTGGTCGCCGAGTACCTCGGCCGCGACATCGACGAGCTGGACCCGCCGACCTGAGCTCGTCCTGCGTGATCGAGGGACGTAGCGGCCGCCCTGACGACCACGACGTCCTCTCGATCACGGGGATGGGACGGCGAAGGGGCCACCCCGCCCCCGCGGGATGGCCCCTCCTTCGATGCCGCCGGCGCCGCGTCCCCACGCGTGGCCGGCACCTCGATCGCGCCCCCGCGGGATCGAGTGGTCCTCGTGTCGCCTCAGATGGCCCGGCGCTTCAGGCGACGGCGTTCCCGCTCGGACAGCCCGCCCCAGATGCCGAAACGCTCGTCGTTCTCGAGGGCGTACTCCAAGCACTCGGAACGGACCTCGCAGCCCGTGCAGATCTTCTTCGCCTCGCGCGTCGAGCCGCCCTTCTCGGGGAAGAACGCCTCGGGATCGGTCTGCGCGCACAGCGACCGCTCCTGCCAGCTGGCCTCCTCGGGCAACCCGAAGATCTCGGCGAGCATGCCGTCGTCGACGGTGTTGTCCAGTTCCGTCATGGCGGCCTCCGACAGGTCGTGTGCTGGTGGGTGCTTCGGTGCCGAAGCGGTGACACGTACGAAATTACACGCGTGTCGTTCCCTGGTGTCAACCCGGGTCGCTGCTACCCGCGCCGCGACACGCCGAGGATGTCCGGCCTGCACCGTCAGCCGGCGGCGACGGCGGCCTCCACCGCGCGCAGCACGGCCGTGACGACGGGACGCGCGGCCACGCTGCCGCGGGCGACCGCGAGCAGCCGCCGCGACGGTGTGGGCGCACGCAGCGCGACCGCCGCGATCGCCGGCCCGCCGCGCGCTGCTCCGGTCGCCGCCCCCGCGAAGGAGCGCCGGGGCAGCACCGCGACCCCGTGACCCGCGGCGACGGCTGCGCTCAGCAGCAGCATGTCGTCGGTCTCCCACCGCACCCGCGGCTCGAAGCCGGCGATGCGGCAGGCGGCACGCACGGCCCGACCGCAGGCCGCGTCCGCCGGCGGCATGACCCAGTCGGCGCCGGCGAGCTCGGTCAGCGCGACCGGCCGGCCGGCCCGGTGGCCCGCGTCACCACGCTGCGCCGGAGCGGGCCGGACGAGGACCAGCGGCTCCACCGCGAGCTCGCGCACGACCGCCCCCTCGGGCAGCGCCAGCGGGACGGCGTCGTACTCGTCGACGACGGCGACGTCGACGTCGCCGGTGAGCAGCAGCGCGATGCCGCGATCCGGTTCGGCCGCCACGACCGAGACCTCGACCTCTGGTGCGGACTCGCGCAGCGCGCGGACGCCGTCGGAGACGAAGGTCGCCGCCGCGCTCGCGACCGCCGCGATGCGCACCCGGCCGGCCAGCGAGCCGCTCAACCGGTC
Source organism: Jatrophihabitans endophyticus (assembly GCF_900129455.1). Taxonomy (NCBI): domain Bacteria; kingdom Bacillati; phylum Actinomycetota; class Actinomycetes; order Jatrophihabitantales; family Jatrophihabitantaceae; genus Jatrophihabitans; species Jatrophihabitans endophyticus. Next base: position 220,002 of record NZ_FQVU01000006.1, on the reverse strand, counting down.
GAGCTCGGCGGCGGTCGCGGCCAGCAGGTCGAGGACCTCCGCGGCGCGGTCGGCCAGCAGCCGGCCGGCCCCGGTCAGCTCGACGCCGCGCGACGACCGGTGGAGCAGCGCCGTCCCGGCCTCCCGCTCGAGCACCGTCAGCTGCTGCGACACCGCGGACGCCGTCAGCCCCACCGCCCGCGCGGCCCCGGCGATCGAGCCGCGCAGGCCGACCTCGCGCAGCAGCCGCAGCCGTCCCACGTCGAGGTCGCTGGCCATCAGTTCAACTTACGACATACCCTGGTCCGACATCAGCATTTCGAAGGAGTCGCCATGACCCTGACCGCGCACGACGACCTCGTCGCCCGCACCACCTCCATCCTCGACCGGCTCGGCGTGACCGCGATCGACCCCGACGGCGACCTCGCCGCCCGCTCGCCCGTCACCGGCGGTGACCTCGTCCGCGTGCGCAGCCACAGCGCCGCCGAGGTCGGTGAGATCGTCACCGCCGCCCACGACGCCTTCCTCGCCTGGCGCGAGACGCCGGCACCGGTACGCGGCGCGCTGGTGCGCGAGCTCGGCCTGCTGCTGCGCGAGCACAAGGCGGACCTCGGCGCGCTCGTCTCGGTCGAGGCGGGCAAGATCCGCTCCGAGGGCCTCGGCGAGGTGCAGGAGATGATCGACATCTGCGACCTCGCCGTGGGGCTGTCGCGCCAGCTCACCGGCCTCACCATCGCCTCGGAGCGCCCGGGCCACCGGATGATGGAGCAGTGGCACCCGCTCGGGGTGGTCGGCGTGATCAGCGCCTTCAACTTCCCGGTCGCGGTGTGGTCCTGGAACGCCGCGCTCGCGCTCGTCTGCGGCGACCCGGTGGTGTGGAAGCCGTCGGAGAAGACCGTCCTCACCGCGCTCGCCTGCCAGGCCCTCGTCACCGAGGCCGCGCGCCGCGTCGGGGCGCCCGAGCACCTGTCCAGCGTCGTGCTCGGCACGGCCGAGGTCGGCGAGGCGCTCGTCGACGACCATCGGGTCGCGCTGGTCAGCGCCACCGGTTCGACCCGCATGGGCCGCGCCGTCGCGCCGCGGGTCGCCGCCCGCTTCGGCAAGCTGCTGCTCGAGCTCGGCGGCAACAACGCGGCGATCGTCACGCCGTCGGCCGACCTCGACCTGACCGTGCGCGGCATCGTCTTCTCCGCCGCCGGCACCGCGGGGCAGCGCTGCACCACGCTGCGACGCGTCATCGTCCATGCCTCGGTCGCCGACGAGCTGTGCCGGCGCATCGCCGCCGCGTACGGCACGCTGCCGATCGGGTCGCCGCTCGACGACGGCACGCTGGTCGGGCCGTTGATCGACGCAGCGTCCTATCAGGGCTACGCCGACGCGCTCGACAAGGCCCGCGCGAACGGCGGCACGGTGCTGGCCGGCGGCGAACGCGTCCTCGCCGACGAGGCCGCCGACGCCTACTACGTGCAGCCGGCGCTCGTGCGCATGCCGACGCAGTCCGAGATCGTCCAGGCCGAGACATTCGCGCCCATCCTCTACGTCATGACCTACGGCTCGGCCGACTCGACGGACCCGGCGCGCGACTTCGACGAGGCGCTCGCGATGCACAACGACGTGCCGCAGGGCCTGTCGTCGTCGGTCTTCACCCTGAACGTCCGCGAGGCGGAGCGCTTCCTCTCGGCCGCGGGCTCGGACTGCGGCATCGCCAACGTCAACATCGGCCCGTCCGGCGCCGAGATCGGCGGCGCGTTCGGCGGCGAGAAGGAGACCGGCGGCGGACGTGAGTCCGGTTCGGACGCCTGGCGCGCCTACATGCGCCGCGCGACCAACACCGTCAACTACTCCACCGAGCTGCCGCTGGCCCAGGGCGTCGAGTTCGGCTGACCGGGCGGCACCGCCTAGAGCTTGCGGAAGTCCCAGCTGACGATCTTCGACGGCGTCACGCGCAGCCAGCCGTGGCGCCCGTCGTGGATCATCTCGTCCCCGCCGAGGTACTTGCGGGCGTAGTGCACCTCGGCCGCGGCCAGCTCGGCGGCGGTCACGTCGTCGCCCGTGCGCGGAACCTCGCCGACGACCTCGGCGTGGCCGGTGATCTCGACGCCGCGCAGGTCGGCGTACTCCTCGCCGGCGTCGACGACGACGCCGACGCGGGGGTCGGCCACCAGGTCGGCCCAGCGGCGGCTCCGCACGATCGAGTAGAGCCAGAGCGCGCCGGGCCCCGCACCGTCCCAGCCGAACCAGAGCGGCGTGGCGTGCGGCCCGTCGGCCCCGACCGTCGCGACGCGGCAGGTGCGCTGCTCGGCGAGGAAGGCGTCGCGCTCGGCGTCGCTCATCGCGATGGATCGACCGCGGCGCTGCGGTCGCAGCCCGCCGGGTCCTGCCGTCCCGGTCATGGCGCGAACCTACCCGGACACGCGACAGGGGCCCCGGGACGGTTCGTCCCGGGGCCCTGGTCGGACGCGCGGTCAGTGCTTGAACGCGTCCTTGACGTTCTCGCCGGCGTTCTTGAGGTCGGCCTTCGACTGGTCGGTCTTGCCCTCGTTCTCGGTGCTCCGGTCGCCGGTCGCGCGGCCCAGGGCTTCCTTGGCCTTGCCCTCGACGTCCTCGATCGCGTTCTTGATCTTGTCCGTGGCGCTCACAAGTCGCTCCTTCGCGTGGTAGCCGGTCCCCCATGACGTACCCGACGCGACCGGCGGGTAACCGGGACCGTTGCCCCAGTCACGATTCACGCGAGCCGGGTGAGCTCCACGGTGACGGCGAGGCTGTTGGTCCGGTGCGGCCCGGCGACGATGCCCTTGATCGGCGGCACGTCGCCGTAGTCGCGACCGGTGCCGACCATGACGTGCCGCTCGGCGACGGCGGCCCGGTTGGTCGGGTCGTGCGGCGCCCACTCCCCCAGCCAGCCTTCGGCCCAGGCGTGGCTCTCCCCCCGCGCGGTCTCGCCGACGGCGGGGTCGGCGGCCGGGTGCAGGTAGCCCGAGACGTAGCGGGCGGGCACGCCCACGTGACGCAGCGCGCCGACGAGCAGGTGGGTGTAGTCCTGGCACACGCCGCTGCGCTCGGCCCACGCCTCGGCGGCGGTGGTGTGGACCTCCGTGGCGCCGGGGACGTACGTCAGTGCCGCCGAGACGGCGTCGCTGATCCGCTCCACCGCGGCCACGGGTCGATGATCGGCGGCGATGGACTCGGCGAGGTCGCGCAGCTCGTCCGGGGGCGTGGTCACCGGCGTCTGCGTCAGGTACTCCACGAAGCGGTCGACGACGTCGGGCGCGCGCAGCTGCGCCCACGACGGGTCCCCCGGCGCGGGCCGGCGCGACGCGTCGACCTCGACCAGGCTGGTCGCGCGGACGGTGAGCGCGCGGTGCGCCGAGTTGGCCTCGAACACCCGGACCTCGGTGCCCCAGTAGTCGGTGAAGCGGTGGTGCCAGGTCGACGGCTCGACGTGCAGGTCGGACTCCAGCCGCGTCTGCCAGAGCGTCTGCGCGGGCGTCAGCCGCGCCTCGTTGAACGACGCGGCGACCCCACGGTCGTACTCGTAGTGGGACGTGTGGGTGATCCGGTAGCGCACCGCCATCAGCTCGCCAGCCAGGACGTGACGACGCTACGGGGGAAGTAGCGCTGCGACACCGCGTCGCTCGCCACCGAGCAGGCGCTCTGCACCCGCTCCATCACCTGGTACACGTCGTCGAGCAACTCCGCCGGCGGTGCGAACTCGAGCTCCGAGCGAATCATGCCCAGCACCCGGTGCGCCTGGCCGGCCCGCCCCCGGTCGTTCCCGCCGTGGCGGGCCGCCAACTTGTCCAGCGACTTCTCGGCCACGACGAGCGCGCTCATCAGCGAGCGCGGGAAGAGCGCGTCGAGCAGCAGGAACTCCGCCGCCCGCCGCTCGTCCACGGCGCCGCGCGCGCTGCGCAGGAACGCTTGGTAGGCGCCGCAGCTCTGCAGCAGCGTCACCCACGAGGGCCCGACGTCGCCGGCCAGCGCCCGCGCGGCGGCCATGCGCGCGATCATGTCGGCCCGCTCGATGCTGCGCCCCAGGACGAGGAAGTGGTACGCCTCGTCGCGCGAGAGCGTGCTGTCGGCGATCCCGGTGAACGCGGCGGTCCGCTCACGCACCCACGACAGGAACGGGAACGGGTACGTGCGCCGGGCCGGCCGGCTCGCCTCGTGCCAGGTGACGTTGATCGTCTCCCACATCTCCGACGACACGACCTCGCGCGAACGGCGGCCGTTCTCGCGGGCGGCGGCGATCGAGCCCAGCACGGCGGCCGGGGTGGCGGCGTCCCACACCAGCGCCTCGAGGACCTCCTCGCGGCGGACCGCCCCGACCTCCTCGTGGCCCATCGCCGACAGCAGCGAGGCGCACACGACGTCCTCGGGCGCCCACGGGTCGTCGAGCAGGAGGCTCAGATGGACGTCGACGATGCGGCTGGTGTCCTCGGCCCGCTCGACGTAGCGACCGATCCAGTACAGCGACTCGGCGATGCGCGACAGCATCAGAGCGCTCCTCCGTCCTGCTGCTGCTGCATCTGCTGCTGCCTCATCTCCACGTCGACCGCGGACTCGACCGCGGGGAGCGCGCCGCGCTCGGGCCGTTCGCGCACGACGGCGCGCGCCGCCGGGGTGTGCCGCTCGCCGGCGAGCACCCAGGTGTCCTTGGAACCGCCACCCTGGCTGGAGTTCACGACGAGCGAGCCCTCGGGCAGCGCGACCCGCGTCAGGCCGCCGGGCAGCACCCAGACGTCGTCGCCGTCGTTGACCGCGAAGGGACGCAGGTCGACGTGGCGCGGGGCGACGGTGTCGCCGATGAGCGTGGGCACCGTGGACAGCTGGACGACCGGCTGGGCGATCCAGCCACGAGGGTCGACGATCAGCCGCTTGCGCAGCGCGTCGAGCTCCGCGGCGTCGGCCTGCGGGCCGATGACGAGCCCCTTGCCGCCCGCCCCGTCCACCGGCTTGACGACGAGCTCGGGCAGCCGGTCCAGCACCTCCTCGAGCGCGCCGTCGTCCTCGAGGCGCCATGTGTCGACGTTCTTGAGCACCGGCTCCTCGGCGAGGTAGTACCGGATCAGGTCGGGCAGGTAGGTGTAGATCAGCTTGTCGTCGGCGACGCCGTTGCCGACCGCGTTGGCGATCGTCACGTTGCCTGCCCGCGCCGCGGTGAGCAGCCCGGGGCAGCCCAGCATGGAGTCCGAGCGGAACTGCACCGGGTCGAGGAAGTCGTCGTCGACCCGCCGGTAGATGACGTCGACGCGTCGCTCGCCGGAGGTGACGCGCATGCGCACGACGCCGCCGGAGCAGACGAGGTCGCGTCCCTCGACCAGCTCGACGCCCATGGCGCGGGCCAGCCACGCGTGCTCGAAGTAGGCGCTGTTGTAGACGCCGGGCGTGAGCACGACGACGTTCGGCTCGGCGACGCCGGCAGGGGCGGCGGCCCGCAGCGCCGCGAGCAGCCGTTGGGGGTAGTGCGAGACCGGGCGCAGCCGCACCCGGCTCAACACGTCGGTCCACTGCTGGCGCATCGCCGCCCGGTTGGCGAGCACGTAGCTGACGCCGGACGGCACCCGCACGTTGTCCTCGAGGACCCGGAAGTCGCCCTGCTCGTCGCGGATGAGGTCGATGCCGCCGACGTGCACGCGGACGCCGTTGGGTGGCTCGATGCCGTGCGCGGCGCGGTGGAAGTGGCTGGAGGAGGTGATGACGCTGCGCGGGACGACGCCGTCGGCGACGACGTGGGCGCTGCCGTAGACGTCGGCCAGGAAGGCCTCCAGCGCGTGGACGCGCTGCCGCACGCCGGCCTCGATCGTCGCCCAGCTCTCGTCGTCGATGACCCGGGGCACGATGTCGAGCGGGAACGGCCGCTCCTCGCCGCCGACGTCGAAGGTGACGCCCTGGTTGAGGTACGCGCGGGCGAGCGCGTCCACCCCGGCGCGCAGCTCGCCGGTGCCGCTGCGTTGCAGCGACTCGTGCAGCATCCGGTACGGGGCACGGGGCGAGCCGTCCGCGCCGATCATCTCGTCCCACGCCGCGCCGAGCGCGTAGCTCTCGAACAGATCGGCCGTGCTCGCCATCGCGTGGGCTCCCCCGTCTACTCGCCTCGCGCGCCGACCCTGCCGGCGGCCAGATCGATCCGGTCGTCCGGCTGCACTGCCGCGACTCGGAAGTATGCCCGACCGTGCTCGCCGTAGAACTCCCCCGGCGACACCACGATGCCGGCCCGCCGCGCGAGGTCGTGCGCCGCGGCCCAGGCGTCGCCGCCGGGTGCGGCGCACCACAGGTAGAACGCCCCGTCGGGCAGCTCGGCCGGGTAGCCCGCGGCCGTCAGCAGGTCGGCGAGGCGGCGCAGCCGGTCCAGGTAGCGGGCGCGTTGCGCCTCGACGTGCTCGTCGTCGCCGAGGGCGAGGACGGCAGCGGCCTGCACCGGCCCCGGCGGCATCAGCCCGGCGTGCTTGCGGACCTCGCGCAGGTAGTGCACCAGCGTGTCGTCACCGGCGTAGAAGCCGATGCGCGCACCGGCGAAGTTGTCGCGTTTGGACAGCGAGTGCAGGGCGAGGACGCCGTCCGTGCCCGAGCGCAGGATCGTCGTCGGTGACCCCGTCCAGGTGAACTCGGCGTAGCACTCGTCGGAGATCACCGGGATACCCCGCAGCCGCCCCCAGGCGGCCGCCGCGGCGAGGTCCTCGAGCGCGCCGGTGGGGTTGGCCGGCGAGTTGACCCACACGCAGAGCGCCCGCCCGGCGTCGTCGTCGCTGATGTCGTCGAGCTCCAGGTACGGGACCGCGCGGCACCCCGCGAGGGTCGCCCCCATCTCGTACGTCGGGTAGCTCACCGCCGGGTAGAGCACGGTGTCGTGGTACGGGTCGCGCAGCTTCAGGTACTGCGGCAGCGACGCGACGAACTCCTTCGTCCCCACGCACGCGGCGACCTGCGTGGCGGGGTCGACGGTGGCGCCGAGCCGGCGCTCGAGCCACGACGCGGCCGCCTGCCGCAGGGCCGGCGTGCCCACCGAGGGCGGGTAGCCGCGCGACGAGTCACCGGCCGACAGGGCCGCCACCACCGCGTCCGGCGCCGGGTCGCACGGCGTGCCGATCGACAGGTCGACCGCGCCGCCGGCGTGCCCGTTGGCGATCGCGACGACGTCGTCGAGGCGGTCGTACGGGTAGGGCGGCGGCACGAAACCCGTCATGCGATCACCGTATCCCGACCGGATCGTGGACTCAGCTGCTCGCGTCATCGGCATGTCGGTCCACGATCGCGGCGGAGTCGAGCACCTCGGCCAGGTGACGCCCCTTGACCTGAGCCAGCTGTTCGAGCTGGGTGCGGCACGAGAAGCCGTCCGCGAGCACGACCGCGTCGTGGTCGGCCGCGCGCACGGCGGGCAGCAGCGCGGTCTCGGCGACCGCGACCGAGACGTCGTAGTGCCCCTGCTCGACGCCGAAGTTGCCGGCGAGTCCGCAGCAGCCGCCGACCGCGTCGATCTCGGCGCCGGCCCCGGCCAGCAGCGCGGCGTCGGCCTGCCATCCCATCACCGCGTGCTGGTGGCAGTGCGGCTGCGCGACACCGTGGACGCCGTCGAGGCGCGGCGGCGTCCAACCGGGGGTGGCGGCGAGCAGCTCGGCCAGCGTGCGGGTCTGCGCCACCACCTTCGGCGTCCGTGGGTCGTCGGGCAGCAGGCCGGCGAGGTCGTGGCGCAGCACCGCGGTGCACGACGGCTCCAGCCCGACGATGGGCGTGCCGTCGCGCACGGCGCCGTCGAGCGCGTCGAGGGAGCGACGCAGCTGGCGGCGGGCCCCGTCGAGCTGACCGGTCGAGATCCAGGTGAGCCCGCAGCACACGGTGCGGTCGACGATCCGCACCGTGTAGCCCGCGGCCTCGAGCACCCGGACCGCGGCCTGCCCGACCTCGGGGCTGAAGTGGTCGGTGAAGGTGTCGACCCACAGCAGCACCGGCCCCGCCGACCCCGGCGTGCCGGTCGCCGCGGGCCGGCCGGCGAACCAGCGCCGGAAGGTGCGGGTGGCGAACTGCGGCAGCGGACGCCGCTGGTCGATCCCGCCGGCCCGCTTGGCCGCCCGGGCGAGCGTCCGCGACCGCAGCGACGCGTTCGCGACGCGGGGCAGGTGGGACGCGAGCCGGGCCCAGCGCGGCAGCATCCCCAGCGCGTAGTGCGAGGGCGGTCGGAGCCGGCGCCGGTAGCGCTGGTGCAGGACCTCGGCCTTGTAGGTGGCCATGTCGACACCCGCCGGGCAGTCGGCCGAGCAGCCCTTGCACGACAGGCAGAGATCGAGCGACTCCGCGAGCTCGGGGGCGGCGTAGCCCTTGACCAGGGCGCCGTTGGCGAGCTCCTGCAGCACCCGGGCCCGGCCGCGGGTGGAGTCCTTCTCGTCGCGGGTGGCGAGGTAGGACGGGCACATCACGCCACCGGCCGCGGTGGTGTCGGCGCGGCACTTGCCGACACCCACGCAGCGGTGCACCGCGGTGGACAGGTCCCCACCGTCGCTCGCGTACGCGAAGCCGAGACCGCGGGTCAGCGGTCGGGCCGCCGGGACCCGCAGGTCGGCGTCCAGCGGCGCCGGGTCGACGATCACGCCGGGGTTGAGCAGGTTGGCCGGATCGAAGAGCGCCTTGACCCGTCCGAACGCGGCCAGCGCGCCGGCCGAGTACATGTGCGCGAGCAGCTCGCCGCGGGCCCGCCCGTCACCGTGCTCCCCCGACAGCGACCCGCCGTGCCGGCCGACGAGCGCGGCGGCGTCCTGCACGAACGAGCGGTACGCCCCAGGTGTGGAGCTCAACGGGAAGTCGATGCGCACGTGGACGCAGCCGTCGCCGAAGTGGCCGTAGGTGAGGCCGTCGAGCCGATGGTCGCGCAGCAGCGCCTCGAACTCGCGCAGGTAGGAACCCAGCCGGTCGGGCGGGACGGCGGCGTCCTCCCACCCCGGCCACGCCGGTTCGCCGGCGGGTGTCCGGCCGCCGAGCCCCGCGCCGTCCTCGCGAATGCGCCAGAGCGCCCGCGCGGTGGTCCCGGTGACGACGGCGTGGTCGAGGCACCCGGAGTCGGCGACCAGCTTCTCGGCGCGCGCGACCGCCTCGGCCTCGGTGGCGCCGGCGGTCTCGACGAACAGCCAGCCGGCGCCGCGGGGCAGGTCGGGGACGGCGGCCGGGCCGCGCCGGTTGCGCACCACCTCGACCAGCCGGGCGTCCATGCCCTCGAGGGCGACCATGCCGTGCGGCAGCAGGGCGGGCACGGCGTCGGCCGCGGCCGGCATGTCGGGGTAGCCGAGCACGCACAGCGCGACCGCCCGGGGCGTCTCGACCAGGCGGACGGTGGCGCCCAGCAGCACCGCGAGCGTGCCCTCGGTCCCGGCGAGGAAGCGGGCGACGTCGCTGCCGTTCTCGGGCAGCAGGTGCTCGAGCGAGTAGCCCGACACCTGCCGCGTGAAGCGGCCGAACTCGGTGCGGACGAGCGCGAGCTCGTCGCGGACCAGCGCGTCCAGGCCCGCGTAGATCGGCGCCGCCGGCCCCTGCGTCGGCAGCCCCGACCGGCCGAACCGGCGCGCGGCGAAGCGCGTGCCCGAGGCGGTGAGGACGTCGAGCTCGACGACGTTGTCCGCGGTGCGGCCGTAGCTCAGCGCGCGCGGGCCGCAGGCGTTGTTGCCGATCGAGCCGCCGATCGTCGCCCGGGCGTGGGTGGACGGATCGGGCCCGTAGCGCAGCCCGTGGGGGGCGGCGGCCTGCGTGATCGAGTCCAGGATCGCACCCGGTTCCACCAGCGCCGTCCGCGTGACCGGGTCGACGTCGAGGACGCGGTTGAGGTGACGCGAGAAGTCGAGCACCAGTCCGGCGCCGATCGAGTTGCCGGCCGTCGACGTGCCGCCGCCGCGGGTCGTGACGGGCACGCCCAGGGACGCCGCGGTCGACACCGCCGCCTCGACCTCGGCCACGTCGCGCGGGTACGCGACGACCGCCGGCACGACCCGGTAGTTGGAGGCGTCGGTCGCGTACTCGGCACGGCGCCGGCTCGCGTCCTCGGCCTCGGCGACGCCGGCCCGGTGCAGCGCGGCGGCGAGAGCGCGCGGCTCGACGTCGGTCACCCCCACATTCTTCCGCACCGCCGCACCGGCCGTGCCCACCGGCTCAGCTCGCGAGGTAGGCCGGCGGCGCCGTCCCCGACAGCGCGTACGCGAGCGCGGCGCGCGCCGCGACGGGCCCGACCAGGTTGCCGGTGCCGCTGTAGCCGCCGACCGCGACGACGGCACCGCCGGGACCGTCGGCCACCCGGACGCACAGCGGCCGGCCGTCGCCGGTGTAGCCGACCGACGCCGCCCACCGGTGCGTGACGGCCGGCGGCGCCCCGAGGAGGCGCGCGGCCGCCGTCTCGAGGTGCGCCTGCACGCCGTCGGTGACCGCCACCGAGTCCGTCCACTCCTCGTCGACGAACCGGTCGCGACCGCCACCGATCAGCACCCGCCCCGCCGCGTCCTGCTGCGCGTAGTCGTACCCCCAGCGCCCGTACACGGGGCACGGCACCGCGCCGGGCGGGGCCGCGGCGGTCGCGAGCATCTGCAGCCGGACCGTGCGGACCCGCTCGCCCAGCTCGGGCAGCAGCGCCGGCAACCGGCCGTCGACGGCGACGACGACCGCGCCGGCGTGCACCGTCCCGCGCGTGGTGCGGACGGCGCCCGGACCGACCGCGGTGACGGCGGTGTGCTCGTGCAGCGCCGCCGCGGGCACGAGCCGCTGCGCGGTCGCGAGGGCGCGGACGGCCGGGTTCACCGCCGCGTCGTCGGGCAGCACGATGCCGGTGCCGAGCGGCCCGTCGTAGTCCTCGACCGCGATGCCGTGCTCGCGCAGCGCGGCGGCGTGGGCACGGCAGTCGTCGACCTCGCGCTCGTCGGGCGCACCCGGCCACCCGGCGAGCCGGATCGAGCCGATCCGCCGCACCGTGCCGGCGGGCAGCGCGGCGGTCAGCCGGTCCAGCTCGGCCAGCGTCTCGCGGTACAGCGTCACCGCGACGTCGCCCCACCGCGCGATCGCGTCGTGCAGGAAGGGCGCGGCCCCGCCGAGCAGGAAGCCGCCGTTGCGCCCGGCCGCCCCGCCCGCGACGCGACCGGCATCGAGGCCGACCACCGACAAGCCCTGGGCGAGCGCCGCCTCGACGGCGGCCAACCCCGAGGCGCCGAGCCCGACCACGCACACGTCGGCGGTGCGGTCACCCGGCAGCGGCGGCAGTCCTCGCCAGCGGGCCACCGGCTCGGCGTCGTCCCAGGCGGCGGCGGTCACGACACCGCGGCTCACAGCACCTTGGACAGGAACGACCTCGTCCGCTCGTGCTGCGGATTGCCGATCACGTCGCGCGGATCGCCCCGCTCAACGACCACCCCGCCGTCCATGAAGATCAGTTGATCGCCGACCTCGCGGGCGAAACCCATCTCGTGCGTGACCACGGCCATCGTCATGCCGTCGCGCGCCAGCTGCTTCATCACCTCGAGCACCTCGCCCACGAGCTCGGGGTCGAGCGCCGACGTCGGCTCGTCGAAGAGCATGAGCTTGGGCTGCATCGCCAGCGCCCGCGCGATGGCCACGCGCTGCTGCTGGCCGCCCGAGAGCTGCAACGGATACATGCGCGCCTTATCGGCCAGCCCGACACGATCAAGCAGCTCGTGGGCGCGCTGCTCGGCGTCCTTGCGGCGGACCGACTTCACGCGGGTGGGGGCCTCGACGACGTTCTGCAAAACGGTCATGTGCGGGAAGAGGTTGAAATGTTGGAACACCATGCCGATGTCGCGCCGCTGCTTGGCGGCTTCGCGCGGGTGCAGCTCGTGCAGCTTGCCGTTGTGCTCGCGGTAGCCGATGAGCGAGCCGTCGACGTGCAGGCGTCCACTGTTGATCTTCTCGAGGTGGTTGATGCAGCGCAGCATCGTCGTCTTGCCCGAGCCCGACGGCCCGATGAGACAGGTGACGCTGCCCCGCGGAATCTCGAGGTCGATGCCGCGCAGCACCCGTACGTCACCGAAGCGCTTGTGGATGTTGACGGCGCGCACCATGGGTTCGCCGGACGACGGACCCACCGAAGACGTCGGACGCTTGGACAGATCAGTCACGGCGTCTCGTCCCGAGGGCCGACCGTCATCGCCCGCAGCTGTCGATCCGTCATCGTTCGCGATGCACCGCGCGAGAAACGCTTCTCGAGGAAGTACTGACCGACCATGAAGACGCTGGTGATGGCGAGATACCAGGTGGCGGCCGCGAGCAGCAGCGGCACGGGCTGGAAGATCGCCGCCGAGATCTGTCGCGACTGGTAGTACAGCTCGCTGGTCAGCGGGATCGCGACGACGAGCGACGCGGTCTTGAGCATGCTGATCACCTCGTTGCCGGTGGGCGGGATGATCACCCGCATGGCCTGTGGCAGCACGACACGACGCATGGTCAACGACCACGACATGCCCAGCGCGGTCGCGGCCTCCGACTGTCCCTCACCGACCGACGTGATGCCGGCGCGCACGATCTCCGCCATGTAACCGGCCTCGTTGAGTCCCAGCCCGACGCAGGCGAAGAAGAACGCGGCCTCGAGGTTCTGAATGTCGAGGTGGAGCAGGGTTGGCCCGAACGGCACGCCGAAGCGCAGGTTGGGGAACAGCGTCCCGAACAGGCCCCAGAAGACGAGTTGTACGTAGACCGGGGTCCCGCGAAAGATCCACACATAGGTCCACGACACCGACTTCAGCACCGGGTTGTCGGTCAGCCGCATCACCGCGAGCAGGGAGCCGAGGCCGATGCCGATGACCATGGCCCAGAACGTCACCTGGAGCGTCACCCATGCACCGCTGGACAGCCGCTGGTCAACGACGTACTTGCTGTAGATGTCCCAGCGGAACCGGTCGTTCGTCGCCACCCCGTAGACGAAGAGGGCCACGAGCGCGAGCACCACGACCGCGGCGATCCAGCGGCCCGGCCGCCGGAGCGGGACCGCGTCGATGTCGGCGTCGTCGCGGACCGGCTCGTCGGTACGCGTCGGCGGTGTGGTGGTCAGATCGTGCCTCCGTTGATCTTGACGGTCTTGATCGCTCCGGCTTGCACGCCCCACTTGGTGCAGATCTGCAGGTAGGTGCCGTCCTTGATCAGCGACTCGAGCGCGCCCTTGAAGGCCTGCCCGAGCGTCGAGCCCTTCTTCACCGCCCAGCCGTAGGGCGCCGCCTCGCGCAAGGCGCCGGCCTGCTGCAGCTTGCCGCCGGACTGCTTGATCGCGTAGAGCGTGATCGGCGAATCGGCCGACATCGCGTCGACCTTGCCGAGGACGACGGCGTTGGTGGCCTCGTCCTGGTCGTCGTAAGGCACGACCGTGATGGGCTTCTTGCCGGCGGACTTGCACTTCTTGCTCAGCGCGGGGAGCTCGTCGGTCTGCTCGTACGTGGTCGACTGCACCGACACCCGTAGCCCGCAGGCGTTGAGCGGGTCGACCTTCTTGCCCTTCGGCGAGGCCCACAGCACGCCGGCGTTGTAGTAGTCGACGAAGTCGACCGACTTCTGCCGCTCCACGGTGTCGGTGAACGACGAGGTGCCGGCGTCATAGGTGCCGCCCTGCACCCTGGGGATGATCTGCTCGAAGGCCGACTGCCGGAACTGCACCTTGAGGCCGAGCGACTTGGAGATCGCGGTCATGAGGTCGATGTCGAAGCCGACGACTTTGCCGTTCTGCACGAACTCGTTGGGGGCGTAGGGCGCGTTGATCGCGGCGATGAGCGTCCCGCGGCTCTTGATCTTGGCCGGGACGTTCTTCGCGGCGGTGTCGTCCTTCGAGACGGTGCCGGTGACGCTGCCGGTCGGCCCGCCGCCCTCGCTGTTGCTGGCGCATCCAGTGAGCGCCACGGCGGAGGCGGCGGCGAGGCCGAGCAGGGTTGACAGCGTGCGGGTGCGGGTTGGCACGGGCGCTCCTCGAACGAGATCGATCGACAGTGACGCAAACCCTAGCTGCGAGCGATCCTGCCGTGCGGGGTGGAAACAAAACCGTGACGTCGAGGTGTCACGACCGGACCATCGGTGCCGGCCCGCGAGCACGATCTTGCACTCTCCGGGGGACGAAGAGTATGCAATCGCCCAGGTGCGGCGAAGCCGCGTCCAACTTCTGGGAGGAATCATGAACCGTCTGAACACGGCCGCCGCGGCGGCGGGCGCCGCCGCGCTCTGTCTGCTTGGCAGTTCGGTGGCCGAAGCGACACCGAGACCGATGGATCCGTCGCCGTCTTTCTGCAACCAGACCGTGGGCAGCGACACGCGCAGCTGGAGTTCCAAGACGTGCAACCCGGCCGGTGACGATGTCATCGGTTTCTACTGGAACAGCAGCTCGGGTGTGAACGTCTCCGTATGGCAGGGCGCCTCGGGATCGACCACGGGCATCAAGTACTTCGGCTCCGGTTCGGCAGCCGGGGGCCCGGTGTGCCTGCACGTCAACGGCAATCAGTTCTGGGTACAGCTGTCGTCCAAGACCGGTATCACCAAGAGCGTGAAGGCCGGCGATTACTTCACGGCCAAGCACTCCTGTTGATCGGCGCCGACGACGCCGGAGCCGACCGTCCGCGAGACTGTTGACGGCTCGCTCGAGGCCAGCACGCCTGGCCCGCAATCAGGGCTGGGCGTGCTGGTTCTTGCCCAGGACGACGACGCCGCCCTCGGAGACGTGGTACCGCTGCCGGTCCAGCTCCGGCTCGAGGCCGATGTGCGCGCCCTCGGGCACGACGACGTCCTTGTCCAGGATCGCCTTGCGCACCACGGCACCGCGGCCGATCTGCACGCCGTCCATCAGCACCGAGCCCTCGACGTAGGCGCCGGCCGCGAGCCGGACGTTCTTCGCGACCACGCTGTGACGCACCGTCGCGCCGGCGACGATCGCGCCCGCGCCGATGATGGACTCCTGCGCGATGCCACCCTCGACGAACTTGGCCGGCGCGAGCTGCGGGTGGTGCGTGAACAGCGGCCACTGCAGGTTGTAGAGGTTGAAGATCGGGTGGACGGCGACGAGGTCCATGTGGGCGTCGTAGTACGCGTCGATCGTCCCGACGTCGCGCCAGTAGCCGTGGTCGCGCTCGGTGGCGCCGGGCACGTCGTTGTCGGCGAAGTCGTAGACGTAGGCCGACCCCTTCTTCACCATCAGCGGCATGATGTTCGTGCCCATGTCGTGCACGGACTCCTGGTCGTCGGCGTCCTCCTTCAGCGCCTCGAGCAGGGCGTCGGTGGTGAAGACGTAGTTGCCCATCGACGCGAACGTCTGGTCCGGGTTGTCGGGCAGCCCCGGCGGGTCGGCCGGCTTCTCCAGGAAGTCGACGATGCGGTGGTCGGGGTCGGCGTCGATGACGCCGAACGCGCTGGCCTCGCCGCGCGGCACGCGGATGCCCGCGACCGTCGCGCCCGCGCCGGTGCGGATGTGCTGGTCGACCATCTGCCGCGGGTCCATGCGGTACACGTGGTCGGCGCCGAAGACGATGATGTACTCGGGCTTGTCGTCGTAGATCAGGTTGGCCGACTGCAGGATCGCGTCGGCGCTGCCGGTGTACCAGCGCGGGCCGAGCCGCTGCTGGGCCGGCACGGTCGTCACGTAGTTGCCGAGCATGTTCGACAGCCGCCACGTCTGCGTGACGTGCCGATCGAGCGAGTGGGACTTGTACTGCGTGAGCACGCACAGCCGCAGGTAGCCCGCGTTGACGAGGTTGGACAGCACGAAGTCGACGAGGCGGTAGTTGCCCCCGAACGGCACCGCCGGCTTGGCGCGATCGGCCGTGAGCGGCCACAGCCGCTTGCCCTCGCCGCCCGCCAGGACGATCCCCAGTACCCGCGGCTCCCGCGCCATGCCCCCACCCTAGTGCGCCCCGCCCACGAGGGGTGAACTCCGACCGCCCCACCCCACGTCGGCCTCACGCCGCGGCCCTACAGTGCAGCCATGCGCGTCGCGGTGTTGTCGCGGGAGTACCCGCCCGAGGTCTACGGCGGCGCGGGCGTCCACGTCGAGTTCCTGGTGCGCGAGCTGCGCCGCCTCGTCGACGTCGACGTGCACTGCTTCGGCGCGCCACGCGACGAGGCGGGCACGGTCGCCTACGCCACGCCGCCCGGCCTCGCCGACGCGAACCCGGCGCTGCGCACGCTCGGCGTCGACCTCGAGATCGCGAACGCGGTGGGCGGCGTGGACGTCGTCCACTCGCATACCTGGTACGCGAACCTCGCCGGGGTGCTCGCCGCCCAGCTGCACGGCGTCCCGCACGTGCTGAGCGCGCACTCGCTGGAACCGCAGCGGCCGTGGAAGGCCGAGCAGCTCGGCGGTGGCTACCGGGTCTCGTCGTGGGCCGAACGACAGGCCTACGAGACGGCCGACGCCGTCGTCGCGGTCTCCTACGGCATGCGCGCCGACGTCCTCGACGCCTACCCGTTCGTCGACCCGGCGAAGGTCCACGTGATCCACAACGGCATCGACACGACCCTCTACGCGCCGGCCACCACCGACGACGCCCTCGACCGGCACGGCATCGACCGCGACCGCCCCTACGCGATCTTCGTCGGCCGCATCACCCGCCAGAAGGGGCTCGCCCACCTGCTGCGGGCCGCGGCGGCGTTCGACCCCAAGATCCAGCTCGTGCTCTGCGCCGGCGCCCCCGACACCGCGGAGATCGCGGCCGAGACCGAGGCGGCCGTCGCCCAGCTCGCCGCGACCCGGACCGGCGTCGTCTGGATCCGCGACATGCTCCCGCGCGACCAGCTCTCCCAGCTGCTGACCCACGCGACCGTCTTCGTCTGCCCGTCGGTGTACGAGCCGCTGGGCATCGTCAATCTCGAGGCGATGGCGTGCGAGACAGCGGTGGTGGCGAGCGCCGTCGGCGGCATCCCGGAGGTCGTCGCCGACGGCGTGACCGGCGTGCTCGTCCCCTACCACGCGGTGACGGTCGAGGAGTTCGAGGACGGTCTCGCGCACGCGGTCAACGAGCTGTGCGGCGACGTCGCGCGGTCGGCCGCGATGGGCCTGGCCGGCCGCGACCGGGCGGTCCGCGAGTTCGGCTGGGACGCCATCGCCCACCGCACCGTCGAGCTGTACGAGTCGCTGGGCTGAGGTACCGATGGACGACGCGGACTTCCGGACGGCGCTCGCCGAGGTGCGCCGTTTCGTGCGCACCGAGGTGCTGCCGCGCGAGACCGAGATCGACGAGCGCGACGAGATCCCGGCCACGCTGCGCCGGCAGGCCGCCGACATGGGGCTGTTCGGGTTCGCCCTGCCCGTCGAGTACGGCGGTCTCGGCCTGACGATGGCGCAGGAGGCCGAGCTCGTCGGCGAGCTCTCCTACGCCGCACCCGCGTTCCGCTCGATGCTCGGCACCAACAACGGCCTCGCCGGCCAGATCCTGGTCATGGCCGGCACGGCGGCGCAGCAGGAGCGCTGGCTGCCCGGCATCGCGGCCGGCGAGATCATCGCGTCCTTCGGCCTCACCGAGCCCGAGGCCGGCTCCGACCCGTCCTCGCTGCGCACGACCGCGCGTCGCGAGGGCGAGGAGTACGTGCTCGACGGCACGAAGCGCTGGATCACCAACGCGCCGGCCGCGCACGTGGTGATGACCTTCGCGCGGGTGCTCGACGGCGACACCGAACAGGGCATCTCCGTCTTCGCCGTCCCGACCGACGTCGCCGGCGTGACCGTCGGCCCCAAGGACCACAAGATGGGCCAGGCCGGCAGCCTCACCGCCGAGGTCCACTACGACGGGGCGCGGGTGCCCGCCGACGCCCGCATCGGCGGTGACGAGGGGTACCGCATCGCGATGCGCTCGGTCGCGCGCGGCCGGCTGTCGGTCGCCTCGATCTGCGTCGGCATGATGCGCCGGCTGCTCGACGAGTCGGTCTCGTTCGCCGCGGGACGCGAGCAGGGCGGGGCGCGCATCGCCGACCACCAGTTGATCCAGGCGCTGCTCGCCGAGTCGGCGACCGAGCTCTACGCCGCCGAGGCCATGCTGACCCGCGCCGCCGCCGCGTTCGACGCGGGGACGATCGGGCGCACCGAGCCGTCGATGGTGAAGTACTTCGCCTCCGAAGCGGTCGGCCGGGTGGCCGACCGCGCGGTGCAGATCCACGGCGGGATGGGCTACATGCGCGGCGTGGCGGTGGAGCGTCTCTACCGCGACGCGCGGCTCTTCCGGATCTACGAGGGCACCAGTCAGATCCAGCAGCTGATCATCGGCCGAGGCGTCGTCCGGGACGCCGAACCCCGTTGACCTGACCAGGCCTGGTCAATACGCTGGGTCGGTGCCCACCCAGGTCAACATCTACGACGCGAAGACCAACCTGTCCAAGCTGATCGACCGGGTCCTGGCCGGCGAGCAGGTCGTCATCGCCCGGGCGGGCCGGCCGGTGGTGGACCTCGTCGCGCACACGGGCAGCCCGATCGTGCTGGGCGGGCTCAAGAATCAGATCCACTTCGACCAGGACGAGTTCGACGCGGCCGACTCCGAGATCCGACGCATGTTCGACGTCGCCGGCGAACGCGATGCTCCTGCTTGACACCTCGGCCCTGCTCTGGGTTCTCGTCGACTCACCGCGACTCGGCCGGGCGAGCCGGGCACGCATCGCCGCGGCGTCGCGCGTCCACGCCTCGGCGGTCTCGGTGGTCGAGCTCGTCGTCAAGGGCATGCTCGGCCGCATCGAGCTCCCACCCGACCTCCCCGATGCCATCCGCGCCCAGTCCGTCGTCGAGCTACCGCTCGGCTTCGACGACGCCGCCGCGATCCGCGACTTCCCCGAGCTCGTCGGTCACGACCCGTTCGACCGGATGCTGGTGGCGCAGGCGCATGCACAAGGCCTGACACTGCTCACGTCCGACCGGGTGCTGCTCGGGCTCGACCGCCACTTCATTCTCGACGCCACCCGGTGACCTCGTCGGGTCGAAACGGCTGGGGCAGCACCACGAGGGCAGTGGCGGTGCCCGGCTCGACCTCGGTGAAGCCGCCGTCGTGCACCACCGGGGCGCCGGCGTCGATCGCCGCCTGCCACTGCCGTGGCGTCGCGTCCCGCACGGCGAGCGCGAACCCGTCCGCGCGCCAGCGTTCGCGCTCGGCCGCGTCGAGGGCACGCCACCCGAGCTGTGCGGCGTGGGCGGCCTGGGCCATCGCCTTGCCCGTCGTCATCGTGGCGTGCGGCGAGAGCAGGACCACCGGCCGCCCGGCGGTCGGCGCCGGCGGCGGCTCCGGATCGGTCAGGGTCGTGCCGCCGACCTGCAGCCGGGCCAGCGCGGGCGGCCACCCGTCGATCGGCACGGGCGGGTAGACGCGCAGCTCCGCCGAGCCGTGCACGACGTCCAGTCCGTCGACGGTGAGCGCCCGGCGCCAGTCGGCGCCGCGGGCCCGGCGCACGACCTTGCGGATGCGCTGGCCGTCCCAGGCCCGGACGGCCTGCTGCCACTCCGGCCGTTCGGCGGTCAGCATGGCGAGCGCGGCGACCGCGGCGGCCTCGAGCGCGTCGGTCCGCGTCGGCGGTTCGTCGCGCTCGAGGCGCACGACGAAGGGCAGGACGAGCTCGCCGGCCGGGGCGGTCACGCCCGCGCTTCCACCCAGGTGCTGAGCAGACGGGCCCCGAAGCCCGTGCCCCCCTTGCCGAACATGCCGTCGTCGCGCGGCGCGCGGGCGGGGCCGGCGATGTCCAGATGGGCCCACGGCACGCCGCGCACGAACGGCTCGAGGAACAGCGCGGCGGTGATCGCGCCGGGGTTGCCGGGCGCGTTGTTGGCGTCGGCGACGTCCGAGCGCAGCGACGACGCGTACTCGACCGGCATCGGCAACCGCCACAGCGGTTCGCCGCTGCCGGTGCCGGCGGCCAGCAGCTCGTCGGCGAGCGCATCGGAGGTCGCGAACAGCCCGCCGGTGCGCAACCCGAGCGCGATCTTCATCGCGCCGGTGAGCGTCGCGACGTCGACGATCGCGGTGGGCCGCAGCCGCGCCACGGCGTAGGCGAGCGCGTCCCCGAGCACGATGCGTCCCTCGGCGTCGGTGTTGCGGATCTCGCTGGTGCGCCCGCCGTAGTGCCGTACGACGTCGCCCGGTCGGTAGGACGAGCCGGAGAGCGCGTTCTCGGCCGCGGGGACGAGGGCGGTGACGCGCACCGGCAGCCGGCGTTCGGCGATCGTGCGCAACGCGGCGAGGACGGCGGCTCCGCCGGACATGTCGGTGTGCATGGTGCGCATGCCGTCGCCGAGCTTGCGGTTGACGCCGCCGGTGTCGAACGTGATGCCCTTGCCCACGAGGACGAGGTGGGTGGCGGCCGCGGCGCCACGAGGGCGCCAGGACGCCTCGATCAGCCGCGGCGGCGACGCCGACCCGGCGCCGACGGCGAGCACCCCGCCGAAGCCCTGCTCGGCGAGCCAGTGCTCGTCGTGGACGTCGACGGTGACGCCGCGCGGCTCGAGCTCGGCCGCGGCCTGCCGGGCCAGCCAGTCCGGCGTCTTCGTCCCGGCCGGGGTGTTGGCGAGGTCGCGGGCCCAGCTCGTCGCGGCCGCGCTCGCGAGCCCCCGCTCGATCGCGGCGACGTCGGCGGATCCCGCGGTGCCGTCCACGCCGTGCAGGTCGACCCGCGTCGGGGCGGGGGCCGGATCGGTGGCGTAGCCGAAGCGATAGCCGCCGAGCACCAATCCCTCGACGAACGCCGTCAGCCGCGAGCCGGCGAGCCCGTTCACGGTCAGCGCGCTCGTCCCGGCGGGGAGGGACCGGGCCCGCACGCCGGCCGCGGCGCGGACCGCCGTCGGATCGTCGGGCAGATCGGTGACGGGCTCCGGCGCGGCGGCCGCGCGGACGTCGTCACGGGCGGCGGCGCGCACGTCGAGCATCCCCCGATCCTGCCCGACGGCTTCCACGGACGGCACTCGGCCCCGGCCGCGCGGGGCGCGGTCGGGGCCGGGTACACGAGGATCGTCGGCGGGTCAGCGGGCCTGGCTCAGGTGCCGACCGCCTTGAGGGCGTCGCCGAGGGCGTCGGCCTCTGCGGGTGTCATCTCGACGACGAGACGCCCCCCGCCCTCCAGCGGCACGCGCATCACGATGCCGCGGCCTTCCTTGGTGACTTCGAGCGGGCCGTCGCCCGTCCGCGGCTTCATGGCCGCCATGCCAACCTCCTCAAGGTGAGCCGCAACGCTCACGATCCAGACACGTTCCGTCCGGCGCGCGGAACAGGTGCGACGCCAGCCAACGCCGTCCATTCTCCCGTATCCCCGGTCGGTTCCCCAAGTCCGGGGTCGACGGGCCGGTGACGCGGAGCGGTAGCGTCGCGGTGTTCCCGCCCGGCCGACCGTCCGGCCGGCCACCGGGACGTGCCCCGGCCCGATCCTGTGACCACGAGGTGCTGCCATGACCGACGCGACGTCCGACGTCCTGCTCGTCCATCGCTCGGAGGGCGTCGCCACGCTCACCCTCAACCGTCCCGAGTCCATGAACTCGCTCTCCGTCGCCCTCAAGGAGGCGCTGCTGGCCGCGGTCCGCGAGGCCTCGGCCGATCCCGCGGTGCGCGCGGTGGTGCTCGCCGGCAACGGCCGCGGCTTCTGCGTGGGGCAGGACCTCCGCGAGCACGTCGCGCTGCTCGAGAGCGGGGACCCGGCACCGTTGAACACGGTCGCCGAGCACTACAACCCGCTGATCCTGGCGCTCGCGCGGATGCCGAAGCCGGTCGTGGCCGCGGTCAACGGCATGGCCGCCGGCGCCGGTGCCGGCCTCGCCTTTGCCGCCGATTTCCGCATCGCCGCGCAGGGCGCCGGCTTCCTGCTGGCGTTCGCCAACGTGGGGCTCTCCCTCGACAGCGGCGTCTCGTGGACGCTGCCCCGGCTGATCGGCTCCGCCCGCGCCACCGCGCTCGCGCTGCTCGCCGAGCCCATCACCGCCGAGGCCGCCCTCGCGATGGGCCTGGTGAACGCCGTCGTCGACGACGAGCGTGTCGGCGACGCCGCACACGAGCTCGCCGCCCGGCTCGCCGCCGGCCCGACCGCCGCCTACGCCGCAATCAAGCAGTCCATCGCCTACGGCGCCGACCACGACCTGGAGGCGTCCCTCGCGATGGAGGACCACCTGCAGGCACGGATGGGCGCCACCGAGGACCACCGCAACGCCACGACGGCCTTCGTCGGCAAGCAGCGGCCGACGTTCACCGGCCGCTGAGCTGGGGGTCGCTCACGCTCGGCCGGCCCGTCTCGACCCGGCCCGCCATCGCGCGGCGGAAGCCGTCAGTACCCGGATGGGTGACCGTGAGGTCGTACCAGCCGTGCTGCCGCTCGGTGGACACGCGGACACCGACCCGGTCGCGACCGCGCACGCGAACGGTGCGCGCGCGGCCGTAGGCGTCGGCGACCCGGAACGTCACCGCCGCCCGACCCCGGTTGACCAGCACGAGCTCGATGCGGTCGCCGTGCGTCGTGACCCAGGCCTCGGTGTCGACGTCCGCGGCGTCCCCGGCGAACCGCCGGAAGAAGCCGTGCGGCCCGTGCAGGGCGATGTCGTACCGGCCGCTGACCGGCAGCGACGCGGTCAGCGAGTCCTTCGCCCCCACGGTGAACGACACCGGCGCCGCGCCGGTCTGCGAGCGGGCCTGCAGGTGCACGCCGAGACGGCCGGCGTTGCGCATCGCGAGCGCGAGACCGTCGTCGCGCACGGTCGCCGACACGTCCAGGCGGTAGCCCAGCGGCCGTGACGGCCGCACCCCGGCCTCCTGGCTCGGCAGCCGCCCCGGCTCGGGCGGGACCGGCACGAAGCTGTCGTGGCGCGCGCGGTCCGGCGGCCGGTAACCGGCCGTGCTCGGCAGGTCGGGCGCGGCGGCGCGGTGCCGGGAGAAGTCGAATGCCGACGTCAGGTCGCCGCAGACCGCGCGGCGCCACGGCGTGATGTTGGGTTCGCGCACGCCGAAGCGCGCCTCCATCAGCCGGATGATCGAGGTGTGGTCGAAGGTCTCCGAGCACACCCAGCCGCCGGTGCTCCACGGCGACACGACGAACATGGGGACGCGCTGACCGAGGCCGTAGGGGGCCGGCGCGAACTCGGTGCCGCGGTAGACCTCGTCCACGGTGGGGACGGTCGACGCCCCCGCCAGCTGGTCGGTGTTCGGGTACGGCGGGACGACGTGGTCGAAGTAGCCGTCGTTCTCGTCGTAGGTGACGAGCAGGACGGTCTTGGACCACACGTCCGGATCGCTCGTCAGCGCGTCCAGGACCTGCGAGACGTACCAGGCGCCGTAGTTCACCGGCCAGTTCGGATGCTCGCAGAACGCCTCGGGCGCGGCGATCCACGAGATCTGCGGCAGCCGGCCGGCCGCGACGTCCGCCCGCAGGATGTCGAAGTACCCGTCGCCCGCCGCCGCGTTCGTTCCCCGCCGCGCCTTCTCGTAGAGCGCGTCACCGGGGCGGGCGTTGCGGTAGTTGTCGAAGTACAGCAGCGAGTTGTCGCCGTAGTTGCCGATGTAGGCGTCGTCGGTCCAGCCCCAGGAGCCGGCGGCGTCGAGCCCGGTGCCGACGTCCTGGTAGATCTTCCACGAGACGCCCGCGCGCTCGAGCCGCTCGGGGTAGGTCGTCCACGCGTAGCCGGCCTCGGCGTTGGTGACGACCGGTCCCTTGCCCGCACCGTCGTTGCCCACCCACCCCGTCCACATGTAGTAGCGGTTGGGGTCGGTCGAGGTCATCGTCGAGCAGTGGTAGCCGTCGCAGACGGTGAACGCGTCGCCGAGCGCGAACTGGAAGGGCATGTCGCCGCGGCGCAGGTGGGTCATCGTCGTCTGCGTCTTCGCCGGCACGAACCGGTCGTAGTGACCGTCGTGGAAGGCCTCGTGCGTGTCGGGCCAGCCGTGCGGCGTGCCCTCGAGGAACGCCATGCCGAGGTCGTCGTGGTCGGGCCGGTAGGGCAGGACCTCGCGCGTGCCGTCGGACTGGTGCCACACCGACCGGCCGCTCGGCAGCACCGCCGGGTGCGGGTCGCCGAAGCCGCGGACGCCCCGCATCGTCCCGAGGTAGTGGTCGAAGGAACGGTTCTCCTGCATCAGCACGACGATGTGCTCCACGTCGCGCAACGAGCCGTGGCGACGGGACGCGGGGATCGCGGCGGCACGGGCGATGCTCTCGCCGAAGGTCTGGGCCAGCGCGGACGCCGCGAGGCCACCCCCGGCGAGCTGCAGGAAGCGGCGGCGGTCGAGTTCGGACATGCCCGAAGCCTCACAAGCCGCCCGGAACGGACGGCGACCGACACGTGAACGGCGTCGGTGCGGTGGTGGATCAGCCGGTCGCGCGCCAGCAGCTCGCGACGTGGTCGTCGACCATGCCCGTCGCCTGCATGAGCGCGTAGGCGGTGGTGGGGCCGACGAAGCGCAAGCCGCGCCGCTTGAGCTCCTTCGCGAGGGCCGTGGACTCCGCGGACGTCGCCGGCACGTCGGCGAGGGTCGCCGGCCGGGTGCGTGGGCCGCTCGGCGCGAACGACCACAGCAGCTCGTCGAGCCCCTCGGGCACCGCCGCGCGCACCGCGCGGGCGTTGGCGATCGCCGCCTCGATCTTGGCCCGGTTGCGCACGATGCCCGCGTCGGCGAGCAGGCGCGCGACGTCCGCCTCGCCGAAGCCGGCGACCGTGTCCACGTCGAACCCGGCGAACGCCCGGCGGAACGCCGGCCGTTTGCGCAGGATCACCAGCCACGAGAGCCCCGACTGGAACGCCTCGAGCGTCATCCGCTCGAACAGCTCGGTCTCGCCGTGCAGGACGGTGCCCCACTCGTCGTCGTGGTAGGCCACGTAGTCGGGTGCGGACGTCGCCCAGGCGCAGCGCGGCCGCTCAGGGGCGGTAGCGGGCATGGTCGTCGGGTGCGTCGGGCTCCGGACGGGTCTCGGGTTCCGGACGGACGTCGGGCCCGGGCGTGTCCTCGACCGGCCGCTCGGCGTCGTCGGGCGGCGGCGGCTGCGGGGGCTCGGGCGCGACCGCGTCGAAACCGTCGGCCGGCCCCGACGGGATCGGCGGGGCGGGCGGCGCCCCGACGCCGGTCGGGTAACCGCGCAGTCGCGCGATCTCCTGGTCGCGCGCGCGGAGCTCGCCGGCGAGGCGGTCGAGCAGGATGTCGGTCTCGGCGAAGCGGTAGCCGCGCATCGCGACCGGCAGCCGGATGCCGTCGATGTCCTCGGCACCCAGCAGGCGTTCGGCGGGCAGCTCCCACGGCGGCTCGTCGCGCAGTGGCGGTGCGATCTGCTCGCCGGCGGGCAGCACCCGCGACGCGATCAGGAAGAGCACGACGGCGAGCACGACCGCCAGCAGCCCGTAGAGCAGCAGTTGCAGCACCCGACGATGGTGCCACGCGGCGGCGACACGCCCCCGGTCAGTCGGCGACGGCGTCCTGGGCGGTGACCCGGCGCGGGGTGAGCCGGACCAGCAGCTCGCCCGGGACGGCGTTGCGACGGCCGAACTGCTCGGCCGCCGCCTCCCCCATGTACCGCCCGCCGAGCCGGGTGGCCCACTGGAGCAGGGCGTCGGGGTCGTCGACGATCTCGACGTCGCCGGTCAGGGTGACGAACGAGAACGGCGGGGCGGCCTCGTCCACGGTCACGGTCGCGACCCCCGTGCGGCGCAGGTTGCGGCCCTTCACGGTGTCCTCCCCCGTCGTGAAGACGACGACGTCGCCGTCGAGGACGAACCAGATCGGGGCGGCGTGCGGTGTGCCGTCCTTGCGGACGGTCGACAGGATCGCGGTGCGGGTGCCCGCCGACAGGAACTCGCGGCGTCGCTCGTCGCTCATCGTGGTCGTCACGTGTGGATTGTGCCTCGATCGTGGAGCGACATGCTCGCGGATCGAGCAGATGGCTCCACAATCGACGCCGTGCACCACGACCGGCTCGACCACGGCGTCCACGTCCTTCGTCTCGACCGGCCCGAGAAGCGCAACGCGCTCGACTCGACGACGCTCGCCGCGCTCGTCGACGCGCTGGACGAGGTGGCCGTCGACGAGACGGCCCGCGTCCTCGTGCTGTCCACGACGTCGCCCACCGCGTTCTGCGCCGGCGCCGATGTCGGGGAACAGCTCGACCACGACGGCGGTGTCGCGCGCATGGCGGCCTTCACCCGGCTCTACACCGCCCTCGACGCGATGCCGGTGCCGATGATCGCGGTGGCGGTCGGCAACTGCGTCGGGGCGGGCGCCGAGATCGTCGCCGCCGCCGACCTGCGGGTGGGTGGCGACAACCTCGCGCTCGCGTGGGCCGGCGCCCGGCACGGGGTGCCGGTGGGCCCGGCCCGCCTCGTCCCGCTGGTGGGGCTTGCCCGCGCCAAGGACCTCGTCCTCACCGGCCGCACGGTCGGCGTCGAGGAGGCGGAGCGGCTCGGCCTGCTGCAGCGCGCCGTGCCGGCCGCCGACGCCGAACGCGTCGCGCTGGAGCTCGCCGACCAGCTGGCGGCGCGGGACCCCGCCGGCCTGCGCGTCCTCAAGCAGCTGTTCCGCGAGCTCGACGGCACGGCACGGCGGGTGGCCTACGAGAACGACCGGCTGCTGGACTTCCAGCTGCACGGGACCGGCCTGCCACGGGGCGGCGTCACGGGCTGAGCGCGGCCAGGGCATCCTCGACGGTCGTCGTCCGACGGACCGCGTCCAGCCCTGCCTGGCGGACGAACCCCTGGACGCGCAGGCCGTCGAGATAGGCCCACAGCGGGTCGAAGAAGCCGTCCGGATCGAGCACGACGACCGGCTTGCGGTGCATGTCCAGCGAGCGCGACGTCCACACCTCGAACAGCTCCTCGAACGTGCCGAGGCCGCCGGGCAGGGCGAGGAACGCATCGCTCGACTCGTCCATCACGCGCTTGCGCTCGCGCATGGTGTCGACCACGACCAGCTCGTCGGCCTCGGTGTCGGCGACCTCGAGGTCGACGAGGTGCGCGGGGATCACGCCGGTGGTGTGCGCGCCGCCGGCTCGCGCGGCGCGCGCGACGTCGCCCATCATGCCGACCCGGCCGCCGCCGGAGACGAGCGCGTGGCCGGCCGCTGCGAGGCGGGTTCCCACCTCGCTCGCGAGCGCGCGGAAGGAGGGGTCGATCGTCTCCGACGACGCGCAGTAGACGCAGATCCGCATCCCCGCGCTCACTGGCCGTCGTTGCGGCGGACGGTGTCGGTGGCGACGGCGACCTCGGCGCGGGTCTGCTCCGAGCGGGCCTGCTCGGCCGCGACGATGTGGGCGACCGCGTCGTCGACGTCGTCGGTCAGGTGCAGCAGGTCCAGGTCGGCGGCGTTGATCTTGCCCGCCGGCTGGACGGTGCCGCGCAGCCAGTCGAAGAGCCCCTGCCAGTAGGCGGTGCCGAAGAGCACGACCGGGAAGCGGGTGACCTTCTGCGTCTGCACCAGCGTCAGCGCCTCGAACATCTCGTCGAGCGTGCCGAACCCCCCGGGCATGATCACGAACGCCTGCGCGTACTTGACGAACATGGTCTTGCGGGCGAAGAAGTAGCGGAAGTTGATGCCGACGTCGACCCACTCGTTGAGGCTCTGCTCGAACGGCAGCTCGATCCCGAGCCCCACCGACACGCCACCGGCCTCGGACGCGCCGCGGTTCGCGGCCTCCATCGTGCCCGGGCCGCCGCCGGTGATGACGGCGAAGCCGGCCCGCACGAGCGCCTCGCCGAGGCGGCGCGTCGTCGCGTACTCGGGGTGGTCGACGGCGGTGCGGGCCGACCCGAAGACCGACACCGCCGCGCCCAGCTCGGCGAGCAGGCCGAAGCCCTCGACGAACTCGCTCTGGATCCGCAGCACCCGCCACGGGTCGGTGTGGATGAAGTCCGCGGAGCCCCGGGAGTCCAGCAGGCGCTGGTCGGTGGTGCCCGCGCCGATCTGGGCCCGCCGCAGGATCACCGGCCCGCGCTGGTGCTGCTTGCGTCCGTCGGTCATGGGGGGACCGTATCGCCCGCCGCTGTCGCCTTCCTCGGCGAGTTGGTGGCAGATCCGCGCCGGAATGCGACCAACTCGCCGAGGAAGG
This sequence comes from Jatrophihabitans endophyticus, assembly GCF_900129455.1. Classification (NCBI taxonomy): domain Bacteria; kingdom Bacillati; phylum Actinomycetota; class Actinomycetes; order Jatrophihabitantales; family Jatrophihabitantaceae; genus Jatrophihabitans; species Jatrophihabitans endophyticus. The sequence continues at coordinate 192,054 of NZ_FQVU01000006.1, read as the reverse complement.
CGAGGATCAGGCGGACAGGAACCGGACCAGCGACTCCTCCGCGGCGAGGACCGCATCGACCGAGACGTGCTCGTCGGCCTTGTGGGCGAGGTTGGGGTCACCGGGACCGAAGTTCAGCGCGGGGACGCCGAGGCCACCGAAGCGGGCCACGTCGGTCCAGCCGAGCTTGGCCCTCGGCGCACCGCCGACGGCGGCGACGAACTCGCCGGCGATCGGCGTGTCGAGCCCCGGCCGGGCGGCGGGTGCGCTGTCGGTCAGCTCGACGTCGAAGCCGGCGAAGACGTCGCGGACGTGCGCGAGCGCGTCGGCCTCGGACCGATCGGGGGCGAAGCGGTAGTTCACCGTCACCGCGCACTCGTCGGGGACGACGTTGCCCGCCACCCCACCGGAGATGCCGACCGCGTTGAGGCCCTCGCGGTAGGTCAGGCCGTCCACGTCGACGGTGCGGGCGTCGTAGGACGCGAGCCGCGCGAGGACGGGTGCGGCGGCGTGGATCGCGTTCTGCCCCAGCCACGACCGGGCGCTGTGCGCGCGAATGCCGGCGAGCCGCACCACCACGCGCAGCGTGCCCTGGCAGCCGCCCTCGACCACCGCGCCGGTCGGCTCGAGCAGGATCGCGAGGTCGCCGGCGAGCTCGGCGGGGCGGGTGCGGGCGAGCCGCCCCAAGCCGTTGCGTGCCGCCTCGATCTCCTCGCACTCGTAACAGACCCAGGTGAGGTCGACGCCCGGATCGAGCGCACCGCTGCCGACGAGATGGGCGACGCGCAGCATGACCGCGACGCCGGACTTCATGTCGCTCGTGCCGCACCCCCACAGCGTGTCGCCGTCGCGGCGCGAGGGCAGGTTGCCCGCGACCGGGACGGTGTCGAGGTGCCCGGCGAGCACCACGCGGCGGTCCCGCGCCAGTGCCGTCCGGGCGAGGACGGCGTCGCCGTCGCGCTCGACCGCCAACTGCGGGTACCGGCGCAGCGCGGCCTCGACGAGGTCGGCGAGGCGCGCCTCGTCACCGGACACCGATTCGACGTCGACGAGGGCCGCGGTCAGCCTGGCTGCATCGCTTGCGAGATCGAGCACGTCCGCGGACGTTACGCGCGACGACCGGCACCGCGGGGCGTGGCGTGACCCGACGCACCCCCGGGCGACGGCGGACGCACAGCCGCCCTCGTTAGGGTGGCCCGCGTGAGCGAACGTCGAGCATGGGGTTACGGCCTGACCACCAGCGAGGTGTCCGGCGGCAACGCCGGCCGCGTGCTCGACTGCTGGTTCCCCGAACCGCAGCTGGGCGAGCAGCCGGCGACGGCCGCCGCACCCCACGAGCTGGCGTCGCTGACCGGCTCGCAGGAGTCGGCCGCCGACCGCAACGTGCGCCTGGACGTCGCGGTGTGCGCGATCGACCTCGACGAGGCGCCGGTCGACGCCGTCGACGTCTACCTGCGGCTGCACCTGCTCTCGCACCGGCTCGTGCGCCCGAACGACGTCAACCTCGACGGCGTGTTCGGCCTGCTGGCCAACGTGGTGTGGACGTCGCTGGGCCCGTGCGCCGTCGAGGACTTCGAGCGCACCCGCGTGGCGCTGCGCCGCAAGGGTCCGATCCACGTCTTCGGCGTCGACAAGTTCCCCCGCATGACCGACTACGTCGTGCCCACCGGCGTCCGGATCGCCGACGCCGACCGCGTCCGCCTCGGCGCGCACCTCGCCCCCGGCACGACCGTCATGCACGAGGGGTTCTGCAACTACAACGCCGGCACGCTGGGCACGTCCATGGTCGAGGGACGGATCTCCGCGGGCGTCGTCGTCGGCGACGGCTCCGACGTCGGCGGCGGGGCGTCGATCATGGGGACGCTGTCCGGCGGCGGCAAGGAGCGCATCGTCATCGGCGATCGCTGCCTCATCGGCGCCAACGCCGGGATCGGCATCTCGCTCGGCGACGACTGCGTCGTCGAGGCGGGCACGTACGTCACCGCCGGGTCGAAGCTCACGCTCGACGACGGCCGGGTCGTCAAGGGCGGCGAGCTGTCCGGCGTGTCCGGGCTGCAGTTCTGGCGCAACAGCGTGACCGGCGCGCTCGAGGCGCGCCCGCGCACCGGTGTCGCGGTCACCCTGAACGAAGCGCTGCACGCGCACAACTGATGGCGGTCACGCGCCGGACAGGCGTCGTCGTCACCCTCCTGGTGGTGGTTGCGGTCCTGGTGGTCGCGGCCGTCCTCGTCCGCACCTTCTGGGACCGCGCCCGCGACACCTTCACCGCCGACACCTGCACGTTCGGCAGCTACGAGGTCGACCCCGACCAGGCGAGCGTCGCCGCGACGATGATCGGCGCCGTCACGAGGTACCGCACGGAACTGCCGACGCGGGCCCAGGTCCTCGTGCTCGCGGCCGCGATGCAGGAGAGCAAGCTGACCAACATCCCGGCCGGCCAGGGCGACCGCGACTCCGTCGGCGTCCTGCAGCAGCGCCCGTCGCAGGGCTGGGGCAACGGCAAGGCCGCGCCCCTCACCGACGTCGGCGAGGCCACCACCGAATTCCTCGACGCGCTCGTCAAGATCGACGGGTGGGAGAAGATGCCGGCGGCCGAGGCGATCCAGGCGGTGCAGATCTCCGCCGACGGCAGCCTGTACGCGCAGCACGAGCCGCAGGCGACGGTCATGGCCGCCGCGCTCTCCGGACGCCGGGCCGCCGCCGTCAGCTGCCGCTTCGACGCCCCCACTAAGGTCGCGAGCGCCACCCGCGTCGCGCGGCAGGTCGCCCGCGAGCTGGGGATCGACACCCCGACCGCGACCGACGCGCGGACGGTGCGCGTCCCCGGCGCGCGATGGCAGACCGCGGCGTGGCTCGTCGCGAACGCCGACCGGCTCGGCATCGACCGGGTCGCCTACTCGGGTCGGGAGTGGACGCGCCAGAACGGCTGGGGCAAGGGCACGACGTCCGAGGCGGCGGTCGTCGCCACCATGGCGACGACCGGCTGACCGACTGACCGACTGACCGGACGCTGACCGCGCTACCGGTCCGACCGGGCGCGGTGCGGGCTCAGCCCTCGCCCTGAGGCGGGAGGTCCTTGATCCACTGCGGATCGTGCTCGGTCTTGCCCGTCTTGGAGGCGCCACCGGGCGAGCCGAGCTCGTCGAAGAAGTCGACGTTGGCCTTGGTGTAGTCGCGCCACTTGTCGGGCAGGTCGTCCTCGTAGAAGATCGCCTCGACGGGGCAGACCGGCTCGCAGGCGCCGCAGTCGACGCACTCGTCCGGGTGGATGTAGAGCATCCGGCCGCCCTCGTAGATGCAGTCCACCGGACATTCCTCGATGCAGGCCTTGTCGAGCACGTCGACACAGGGTTCCGCGATCACGTATGTCACTGCATGTCCTCCGGGCGATCCAGGGTGTGCCTGTGCGGCCGACTGCCTGCCGCAGCGGTGTTCACTGCGTCCTAGTATGCCGCTCGTGGTGGAGCCTAGTTGGGTGGGGCGTCGCGTCAGCGTGCGCCGCGTCGTCGAGCGCAGTGCCGAGGGTCGACTGTTGTTCGGCGACGTCGTCGGCGAACTCGTGGGTCTGGACGCGCAGACGGCGGTCCTGGACACCCGGAGCGGTCTGGTCGAGGTGCCGGTGCCCTACGTCGCGGCCGCCCGGCTGGTGCCGGCCTCGACGGCCGACGAGCTCGCGCTCGATGCGGTGGCCGCGCGCGGGCTGCGACCGGCCGAGACCGGCGAGCTCGGCGGCTGGCTGCTACGGGCCGACGACGGCACCGTCCGCCGGGCCAACTCGGTCCTGCCGCGGCGTCAGCTCGGCATGCCCCTCGACGACGCGCTCGCGCAGGCCCGACAGTGGTACGCCGACCGCGGCCTGCCGCTGCTGATCGGCGTGCAGGCCGAGGCACGCCGGCTGCTCGACGCCGAGCTGGGTGAGCGTGGTTGGAACCCCGTCGGCGAGTCGCACGTGATGGCGACGACCCTGCGGTCGACGACCGCCGACGTGCCGCGCGACACCGCGGCCGGCGTGGCGGTGGAGCTCACCGCCACCCCGGACGACGACTGGCTCGCGCTCTACCGCGGCGGCGCGGCGGCCACGGCGGCCGGGCTGGCGCTGCTCACCCGGCACGACCGGGTCGTCTTCGCCCGGGTACGCGTCGACGGCCGCACCGTCGCCGTCGCCCGCGGCGCGGTGGACGAGCACTGGCTCGGCGTCATGGCCGTCGAGGTGGCACCGCAGCACCGGCGCCGCGGTCTCGCCCGCGCCGTCACCGCGCGCCTGTGGGAGTGGGGACGCGAGCAGGGCGCGACCCGCAGCTACCTGCAGGTCGAGGCGGCCAACACCGCCGCCGTCACGCTCTACGAGCGGCTGGGCTACTGGGTGCACCACGACTACCGGTACCGCGAGGACCCCGAGACGACCCGCTAACCGCGCGGTCGCCGTTGCGGTGGCGGTGCGGACGTGACGACCGACAGCGTGCCGACGAGCGCGCCGCCGAGCATCACCGCATAGCCGACGTACTCGACCGCCGACCCGCCGGGCAGGATCACGTCGCCCTCGGGACGACCGCCCGCGGCCACGAAGAAGACCACGGCGAGCCACGCCACGAAGGGCAGCACGGCCGCGACGGTCCGCGGCACGAGCGCGCGGGCGAGCCGGGGCAGCACCCAGTTGCTCGCGAGGGCGAGCAGGATCGTCACCGGGACGAGGGCCGCGCCGACGTAGTAGGGCACGAGCAGCGACTCGAGCCAGGCCGCGGCGGCGCCGCTGGCGGTCACCAACGCCACCCCGGTCCAGGCCAGCGCGGGATGCAGCTCCGGGGCCGCGTCGCCGGAGCCGGGCTCGACCGTGGCGGCCCGCGCGTCGGCGTTCACGCGAGCCCCGCGAACAGATCGCGCTCGTGGCCGTGCTCGTCGCGATCGCCCGACGCCCCCGCCACCAGCCGGAAGTGCTCGACACCGTCGATCTCGCGGGCGATCCGGTTCGACAGTGCGAAGAAGTCGTCGTGGACGAGGATCTGCGTCGCGTGGGCGCGGAGGCCCGCCCGCTTCGCGGCCGCGTGCGCGGACGCGTCGATCACCGTCGTCACCACGTCGTCGGGGACGCCGAAGGCGGGCACGGCCGGTGACTCGAAGGGGACGTCGGGGCGACCCCGTGCCGCGTCGTGGCCACGGGTCAGCACCGAACGCGGCGTCGCCGTCCAGTACAGCTTCGGCACCGACCACGCCGGACCGGTGCCGTAGGAGGCGTCGGCGGCCGCGGTGACGGCGGCCGTGGTCACCCGATGGGCCATGACGTGATCGGGGTGGCCGTAGTCGCCGGCGTCGTCGTAGGTGACGACCACGTGCGGGCGGACGTCGCGCACCACGCGGACGGCATCGGCGACGGCGGCGGCGAGCACCTCGGGGTCGGCCGCGGCCCGCCAGAACGCGCGGGGGTGCTCGTTGGCCGGCGTCCCGAGCATGCCGCTGTCGCGGTAGCGCCCGGCGGCACCGAGGAAGCGGTGGTCGGCGACCCCCAGGGCGCGCATCGCGCCGGCCAGCTCACCGATGCGCAGGCCGCCGAGCTGGTCGGCCCGGTCGGCGGCCAGCTCGGCCCACGCCGGGACCAGGATCTCGCCCTCCTCGCCGAGCGTGCACGTCAGCAGCGTCACGGCCACGCCGCGCGCGGCGTAGTGGGCCATGGTGGCGCCGGTCGTGATCGTCTCGTCGTCGGGATGGGCGTGGACGAGCAGCAGCCGATGGCCGGCGGGCGGTGGCACGCCGCGACGCTACCGCGCGGCGCGCGACGGGCCGCTCAGGAGTCCGCCGCGTCGGTGACCAGCTCGCCCTCTTCGTCCACGACGACGTCCTCGCCGAGCCGCGTCGGCTCGCGCGGCGGGCCGTCGGGCTCGCAGGCCATCGGCCGGGACGCGTCGGCGTCGCTGGGACGTCCGGTGGGCCAGGTGTCGAGCGCCGGGCCGACCTCGTCCTGTTCGACGGTGTCGAGGATGTCCACCCGGGCGGCCGCGAAGTGGCAGGCGGCCTTGTGACCGGTGAACTTCTCCCCCAACGGCGGCTCGACGTTGACGCACCACTCGCGCTGCGTGTTGTCCAGCTCGTTCGCGAACTTCGGGCAGCGGGTGCGGAACCGACAGCCGCTGGGCGGGTTCACCGGGCTCGGGACGTCGCCGGTCAGCAGGATCCGGGTGCGTTCGCGCTCCTTGATCGGGTCCGGCAGCGGGATCGCCGACATCAGCGCCTGCGTGTACGGGTGCGAGGGGTGGCGGAACAGCTCGTCGACGTCGGCGGTCTCGACCACCTTGCCGAGGTACATGACGACGACCCGGTCGGCGATGTGGCGGATCACCGACAGGTCGTGCGAGATGAACAGGTAGCTGAGCCCGAACTCCTCCTGCAGGTCCTCGAGCAGGTTGATGACACCGGCCTGGATGGAGACGTCCAGCGCGGAGACCGGCTCGTCCAGGACGAGCAGCTTGGGCCGCAGCGCGAGCGCGCGGGCGATGCCGATGCGCTGGCGCTGGCCACCGGAGAACTCGTGCGCGTAGCGCCGGCCGTGCTCGGGGTTCAGCCCCACCTGCGCCATGAGCTCGCGGACGCGGTCGCCGCCGGCCTTGTCGCCACGGTACTCGCCGTGGATCTTCAGCGGCTCGGCGATGAGCTCGTGCACCGTCATCCGCGGGTCGAGCGAGGCGAACGGGTCCTGGAACACGATCTGGACGTCGCGGCGCACCGGGCGCATGCGCTTGTCCGAGAGGCCGGTGAGGTTCTTGCCCTGCCACGCGACCTCGCCGGCGGACGCCGCGATCAGGTTGAGCACCACCCGGCCGGTGGTCGACTTGCCGCACCCGGACTCGCCGACGACGCACAGCGTCTCGTTCTCGTGGATGTCGAACGAGACGTCGCACACCGCGTGGACGTCGCCGACCTTGCGGCGGACGAGGCCCTTGGAGCGGATCGGGAAGTGCTTGGACACCCCGTGGACCGACAGGACCGGTTCGCCGCGTCCCCGGGCCGGCGTCGCGCCGTTCGTCTCGAGCGCGCTGCTCATCGGGTGGCCTCCTGTTCGCCGACCTCGGTGTCCGCCGCGAAGATGTCCGCGGGTTCGGCCGCCTGCAGTCGGTCCCGGAAGTGGCAGGCCGAGAAGTGGTTGGATCCGCTGGCCGGCAGCAGCTCGGGCTCCTCGTGCTCGCAGACGTCCTCGGCCATCGGGCAGCGCGGGGTGAACGGGCAGCCCGGCGGCAGGTTGAGCAGCGAGGGCGGCGAGCCCTTGATCGGGGTCAACCGCTGCCGCTGCTCCTGGTCGAGCCGGGGCAGGCTGCCGAGCAGACCCAGCGTGTACGGCATCCGCGGCCGGTAGAAGACGTCCTCGGTGGTGCCGGTCTCGACCAGCTTGCCGGCGTACATGACGCCGATCCGTTCGGCGTGACCGGCGATGACGCCGAGATCGTGCGTGATCATGACGAGCGCGGCGCCCGTCTCGGCCCGGGCGGCCTCGAGGGCCTCGAGCACCTGCGCCTGCACCGTGACGTCGAGCGCCGTGGTCGGCTCGTCGGCGATGATGAGGTCCGGGTTGTTGGCCATGGCGATCGCGATGACGATGCGCTGCCGCATACCGCCGGACAGCTCGTGCGGGTAGGCCTTGACGCGCTGCTCCGGGAACGGGATGCCGACCACGCCCAGCAGCTCGATCGCACGGTCGATCGCGGCGTCCTTGGAGACGTCGTTGTGCGCCCGGACGGCCTCGGCGATCTGGTAGCCGACCGAGTACACCGGGTTCAGCGAGGTGAGCGGGTCCTGGAAGATCATCGCGATCTTGTTGCCGCGCAGGGACGCGTAGCCGCGCTCGCCCAGGCCGATGAGCTCCTGACCGCGGAAGCGCACCGACCCGGAGATGCGGGCGGTGTTGGGCAGCAGCCCCATCACCGCGAGCGAGCTCACCGACTTGCCCGAGCCGGACTCGCCGACGATCCCCAGCGCCTCGCCGGAGCGCACGCTGTAGCTCACCGAGCGCACGGCCTCCACCAGCCCGTCGTCGCTCGGGAACGAGACGGTGAGGTTCTCGACGGTCAGGATCTCCTCGCCGGGCGCGGCCTTCTCCAGGCCCACCGTGCCGGCGTTCGCGTCCGTGGTCATCGGCGCTCCCTCGTCTGGCGCGGATCGAGCGCGTCACGCAGGCCGTCGCCGATGAAGTTGACGCTCAGCACGATGAGGATGATGAACACACCGGGGATGTAGAACAGCCACGGCCGGGTGTCGATGGCCCCGACGCCGCCGTAGACGAGCAGGCCGAGCGACGTGTCGGGCGGCCTGATGCCGAAGCCCACGAACGACAGCGCGGTCTCGGCCAGGATGCCGGTCGCGATCAGCAGGGTGGCGTTGACCAGCAGCACCGGGAACGCGTTGGGCAGCAGGTGGCGCAGCATGATGCGGCTGCTGCTCGCCCCCAGGGCTCGCGCCGCCTCGATGAACTCGCGCTCGCGCAGGGTCAGCACCGTGCCGCGGGTGACACGGGCGACGTAGGGCGTGGCCGTGCCGGCGAGGACGAGGCCGATGATCCACCACGAGCCGCCGAAGTTGTGCCCCAGAGCGGCGGCGAGGGCGAGGCCCGGGATGGTCAGCAGCAGGTCGGCGAAGCGCATCAGCGCCGAGTCGGTCAGGCCGCCGTAGTAGCCGGACACGACACCCCAGATCGCGCCGACGGCCGTGCCGAGCAGGCCGATCATCAGCGCGATCTTGATCGACTGACCGGTGCCGCGCATGACCACGGCGAGCTGGTCGATGCCCAGGTTGTCGGTGCCGAAGGGGTGGGCGCCGTCCGGCGGTGTCGAGAGGTCGATGGTCAGCTCGTCGGTGCCGTACTTCCACAGCAGCGGGCCGACGAAGGCGAACAGCAGCAGCAGCACGAAGACGACCACGCTGATCATCGCGACCCGGTGCCGCCGGAAGCGCTGGAAGGCGATCTGCCATTGCGTGCGTTCCTTGGCGCCGAACTCACGGTCGGCGCGATGGCCGCGGCGGACCTCGGGCGCGTCGGCCGTGGTGTCGGTCGCGTCGTCGAGCAGCGGGCGGGACGTGCCGGCGTCAGGCATTGCGGATCCTCGGGTCGAGCACGCCGTAGAGCAGGTCGGCGATGAGGTTGAACAGGATGACGATGACCGCGCTGACCAGGAGCCACGCCAGCATGACGTTGAAGTCCGTTCCCTGCAGGGCCCGCAGGAACAGGTTGCCCATGCCGTTCCACTGGAAGACCCGCTCGGTCACGATCGCGCCGCCGAGCAGGGCGGCGATGTCGAGCGCCGTCACGGTGGTGAGGGGGACGAGCGCCGTGCGCAACGCATGCCGGACGAGCACCCGCCGTGGTGACAGGCCCTTCGAGCGGGCCAGCCGCACGTAGTCGCTGTTGAGCACCTCGAGCATCGACGCGCGGGTGAACCGGCTCCACGCCGCGTAGCTCACGAGCCCGAGCACGACGACGGGGAGTATCGCGTGGCTGACGATGTCCTTGAACGAGCCCCAGACCGAGTCGTCGGTGATGGGGATCGAGCGCTCGCCGATCGTCTGGAAGAAGGTCGATCCCGTCGAGCGGTTGACGTTGATGCCGCCCTGCTTGAGGAGCGCGGCGAAGAACACCGTGGGCATCGAGAGGAAGAGGAAGCCGATCGTGGTGACCGAGTAGTCCAGGATGCTGTACTGCTTGACCGCGCTGAGCACACCGGTGATGACGGCGAGGATGAGCGCGATGATCACGGCGACGATGACGAGCCGCAGCGTCACCCACAGCGCCGAGAAGACCAGCGTGCGGATGTTCTCGGTGCCGCGGACCTGCTCGCCGAAGTTGCCGTGGAAGACCAGGTTCGAGATCCAGTGCCAGTACTGCTCGGGCCAGGACCGGTCGAGGTAGAGCCGGTGCGCCTCGCCGTCGATCTGCGACTGCGGCGGGCGCGGGTTGCGCAGCTTCAGGTACTGCAGCGGATCGCCCGAGATCTTGACCAGGACGAACGTGAGGATCGTCGATGCGATCAGCACCGGGATCGAGATCAGCACTCTTCGGATCACGAAGACGAGCACGGGCGTGGGACTCCCAGTCTGGCAACGGAGTCCCCGGGCCGAGGTGACGGCCCGGGGACGCCGCGAGGGTTAGGGGCTGATGCCTTGCAGTCGGTCCGGACGTAACGCGGGTAACGCTACGCCCGGACCGTCGCGATCAGGACTTCACGCCCCACTGCTGCACGTTGTACGGCGGTCCCACGCTGGTGGCGTTGTCGCGCACGTTGACGATGGTCGACTTCGTCGCGAGGAACGTCGGCTTCTGGAACAGCGGGAGCACGTACGCGTCCTTCGTCAGCATGACGTCGGCCTGGTCGAGCAGCTGGTTCCGCGTCGCGGTGCTGGTCGCCTGCGAGGCCTGGGTGATCTTGGCCTCCATCGCCGGGTCGTTGTTCTTGCCGTAGTCGGCGCCGCCCTTGATCGTCCAGATCTGCTGGGCACCACTGGCCACGTACGGCGTGCTGACCCAGGCGAACAGGATGAGGTCGAAGTCGCCCTTGTCCAGCGTGCCGCCGAGGTCGTCGGTCGGGTCCAAGGTGACCTTCACGCCGAGCTTCTTGAGCTGCGTCTGCACGATCTGGCAGGTCTGCTGGCGCAGCGTGTTGCCGGTCGTGAAGGTGCAGCGGATGTTGACGGCCTGACCCGACTTGTTCTTCAGCGTCGAGCCGACGCCGGTGTAGCCGGCGTCCTGCAGGATCTTCTTGGCGGCGTCGACGTCACCGGAGCCCTGCTTGGTCGAGGTGGTGTTGTCCTTGTAGCCCACCTGGCCGGGGACGAACATGTGGTTGCCCATGGGGCTCGCGCCCGGGACGAACTGGCCGATGGTGCGGGTGATGATGTCCTTCTGGCTGATGGCCGTGAAGATGGCCGTGCGCAGCTTGACGTCCTTGAGCACCGGGTTGACGGTGTTGAAGTCCAGGTGCTCCCAGTTCAGGCCCTTGCCCAGGAAGTACTGCGCGTCCTGGATGTCGCCCGTCTGCTTGACGATGTCGGCGTTCGGCTGCGGGTAGATCGCCTGCACCTCGTTGTTCTCGAGGGCGGGGACCTCCTGGTTCTGGTCGGTGATGATCCGGAAGATCAGCTTCGACAGCGACGGCTTCTCGGTGCCGTACCACTTGGGGTTCGGCACCTCGGTGACGGACGTGTCGGGCTTGGCCGCGGAGATCACGTACGGACCGGCCGACCACGTGGGCACGGTCTTGTCGAACCACTCGAACGACGACGCGAGGCCGGCCGCGGTCTTGATGTCACCGTGCTTGGCCGCGAGGTGCGCCGGGTACAGGTTGCCGAACATGCTCTGCCAGTCGGCGTACGGCTTCTGCATCTTGACGACGACGGTCTTGCCGTTGTCCTGCGGCGTGATCGTGTCGATGAGGTCGTAGCCACCCGTGCTCGCGGGGGCGCACTTGGTGCAGTCCTTGGTGTTCGAGGTCTTCCAGTAGTACTGGAAGTCGTCGGCGTTGACCGGGACACCGTCGTTCCAGACGGCCTTGGGGTTGATCTTGTAGGTCAGCGTCTGGACGCCGCCGGAGACGGCCTGCGTCGCCGACACCATGAGGTCCTTGTTCAGCGCCGGCTTGAAGTCGGGGTTCGCCGTGAACACGCCGGGGCTGATGCCACCGATGACCTCGACGATGTCGAACGTGTTCGTGTTCGAGCTGTTGACGTTCCAGCCGGTGACCTCCTTCTCGATGGTGTACGTGAAGGTGCCGCCGGCCTTGGCCTTGCCGCTGTTGCAGCTGTTCGGCGTGCTGGAGCACGACGCGAAGGCGCCGGTGCCCTTGGTGCCGCCGCCCTTGCCGCCCTTGTCGCTGTCGCTACCGCTGTCGCCGCTGCCGCACGCGGCCGCGCCGAGCGCCACCAAGGCGAGAGAGGCGACGAGCGCCTTTGTTCCGTGGGCTCTCACTTGTGAGTGACCTCCTGTTTTCCCGGCGCGCGGACGATCTGTCCTGCGGCCAACGACGAATGCAAGCCCGAGACGAGCCGCCCTCGCAACCCCCCGGGGCGGCGCCTTCGCGATCGTGACCAAAAGTTGATACGCGGCGAGAGGCCGGGCGTGCACCGGTCAACGGCGATCTGCGAGGAATGGGAAGTTCGCCCGGATCTCCGCGACGGTGGCCGCGGCGACGTCCCCGGCGACGACGACCGGCTCCGCACCGGCCTCGACGACCACCCGCCCGAGGGGGTCGATCAGCGCCGACCCGCCGTCGTGGCCGAGGTCCTTCGCGGCGCCCACCCGGTTCACGCCGAGCACGTAGGCCTGGTTCTCGACCGCGCGGGCGCGCAGCAGCAGCCGCCAGTGCTCGTGCCGCGGCGCCGGCCAGTTGGCGACGACGACGTACAGGTCCGTGTCCCGGGCGAGCGCCCAGAACTCGTCGGCGAAGCGCAGGTCGTAGCAGACGAACAGACTGACCCGCAGGCCGTCGACGTCGAGCGTCAGGTGCTCCGTCCCGGCGGTGTACTTCTCGTGCTCGCCGGCGTAGGAGAACGGGTGGATCTTGGCGTAGCGGTGCACCGTGCCGTCGGGACGGGCGAGCACGGCGTTGTTGCGGTAGCCGCCGTCCGCTCCCCGCTGGGCGATCGAGGCGAGCAGGTAGGCGTCGTGCTCGCGGGCCTGCTCGCACAGGAACCGCTCGCTCGGGCCGCCCTCGTCCTCGGCGATGCGCTCGGGGCGCATCGAGAACCCCGTCGCGAACATCTCGGGCAGCGCCACGAGGCGCGCACCCCCGGCGACGGCCTGCGCGATCATGGGGCGCACGCGGTCGCGCGTCTGCGTCGCGGACTCCCACTCGATGTCGTGCTGGACCGCGGCAACCCTCATCCGAGCACCTTCTCCAGTCGCGCCAGCGCGTCGTCGAGCACGTGCGGCTGCTTGCAGAACGCCAGGCGGACGTAGTGGTCCCCGGCGTCGGTGTCGTAGAAGACGCTGCTGGGGATCGCCACGACCCCGGCGCGGTCGGGCAGCTCGCGACACCAGGCGACGGCGTCGGTGCCGACGTCGACGGTGGCGAAGTACGTCGCCTGCGGGCGGGCGACGTCCAGGCCGAGCCGGTCGAGCCCGTCGCAGAGCAGGTCGCGCTGGGCCTGCAGCGCCGCGGCCGGCGCCAGCGTCTCGGCGCGGTCGAGCACCTGCGCCACCGCGGGCTGGAAGGGCGCACCGTTGACGAAGGTCAGGAACTGCTTCACCGTGCGCACCGCCGCGACGAGGTCGGGCGGGGCGCACACCCAGCCGATCTTCCAGCCGGTGACGCCGAAGGTCTTCCCGGCGCTGCTGACGGTGATGGTGCGCTTCCGCATGCCCGGCAGCGTGGCGATGGGGACGTGCGCCCGGCCGTCGAACGTCAGGTGCTCGTACACCTCGTCGGAGACGACGACCAGGTCGTGCTCGACGGCCACCCGCGCGATCTCGGCCAGCTCGGCGGGCCCGAACACCGTGCCGGTCGGGTTGTGCGGCGTGTTGAGGACGATCGCCTTCGTCCGGGGGGTCACCGCCGACGCCAGGGCGGCGGGGTCGAAACCCCAGCCGGCGCCGTCGCGCTCGACGGTGACCGTGCGGCGCGTCGCGCCGCCGAGGGCGACGCAGGCGGCGTAGGAGTCGTAGTACGGCTCGAAGAGCACGACCTCGTCGCCGGGGCCGGCCAGGGCCGTCACGGCCGCGGCGATCGCCTCCGTGGCGCCGGCGGTCACGAGCACCTCGGCGTCCGGGTCGTGGTCGAGGCCGTAGTTGCGGCGCTGGTGCTCGGCTATCGCGTGCCGGAGCGCCGGCACGCCGGGGCCAGGCGGGTACTGGTTGTGGCCGCCGCGGATCGCCTCGACCGCGGCGTCGAGCAGTTCGGCCGGGCCGTCGGTGTCGGGGAAGCCCTGCCCGAGGTTGACGCTGCCGGTGGCCACCGCCCGCGCCGACATCTCGGCGAAGATCGTCGTCCCGAACCCGCGCATCCGCTCGACGAGCCGCTCGTCACTCACGAGCCCGACCCTAACCCCCGCTTCCTCGGCGAGTTGGTTGATCGACAGGCCTGTTGATCAACCAACTCGCCGAGGAAGGCGATCAGGGACGCTTCGCGCGGGAGCGCAGCTTCTCGCGGTCCTGCGCGGCCAGCGCCACCTTGCGGATGCGGACGGTCGCGGGCGTGACCTCGACGCACTCGTCGTCGCGGCAGAACTCGAGCGCCTGCTCCAGCGAGAGCACCCGGTGCGGGATCAGCGGCACCAGCACGTCGCCGGACGACTGCCGCATGTTGGTGAGCTTCTTCTCCTTGGTCGGGTTGACGTCCATGTCGTCGGCCCGCGAGTTCTCCCCGACGATCATGCCCTCGTAGACGTCGGTGCTCGGGCCGACGAACATCGTCCCGCGCTCCTGCAGGTTGGCCAGCGCGAAGCCGGTGGTGGCGCCGCGCCGGTCGGCGACCAGCGAGCCGGACGGTCGGGTGCGGATGTCGCCGGCCCACGGCTCGTAGCTGTCGTGGATGTGGTGCAGCAGCCCGGTGCCGCGGGTCTCGGTGAGGAACTCGGTGCGGAAGCCGATCAGCCCGCGCGCGGGGACGAGGTACTCCATGCGGATCCAGCCGGTGCCGTGGTCGACCATCTGCTCGAGTCGGCCCTTGCGCAGCGCGAGCAGCTGGATGACGACGCCCTGGTACTCCGACGGGATGTCGATGGTCATCCGCTCGACCGGCTCGTGCACCTTGCCGTCGATGGTCCGGGTGACCACCTGCGGCTTGCCGACGGTGATCTCGAAGCCCTCGCGGCGCATGATCTCGACGAGGATGGCCAGCGCCAGCTCGCCGCGGCCCTGCACCTCCCAGGTGTCGGGCCGCTCGGTGGGCAGCACCCGGATCGACACGTTGCCGATGAGCTCGGCGTCGAGGCGGTCCTTCACCTGCCGGGCGGTGAGCTTCTTGCCCGACTCGCCGGCCAGCGGCGAGGTGTTGATGCCGATCGTCATCGAGATCGACGGCTCGTCGATGGTGATGACCGGCAGCGGCCGCGGGTCGTCGAGGTCGGCGAGCGTCTCGCCGATGGTGATGTCGGTGATGCCGGCGATCGCGATGATGTCACCGGGGCCGGCGGACTCCGCCGAGCGCCGCTCGAGCGCGTGCGTCAGCAGCAGCTCGGTGATCTTGACGCGCTCGACGCTGCCGTCGGCGCGGCACCAGGCGACCTGCTGGCCCTTCTTGATCGTCCCGTTGTGGACGCGGCACAGCGCCAGCCGGCCGAGGTAGGGCGAGGCGTCGAGGTTGGTGACGTGCGCCTGCAGCGGCGCCTCCTCGTCGAACGTCGGCGCCGGGATGTGCTCGACCAGCGCCTCGAAGAACGGCAGCAGGTTCTCCTCCGCCGGCATCTCGCCGTCGCCCGGACGGGTCAGCGACGCGCGACCCGCCTTGCCCGACGCGTAGACGATCGGGAAGTCGATCTGCGACTCGTCGGCGTCGAGGTCGAGGAACAGCTCGTAGGTGTCGTCGACGACCTCCGCGATGCGGGCGTCGGGCCGGTCGACCTTGTTGATGACCAGGATGACCGGCATCTTCGCCTCGAGTGCCTTGCGCAGCACGAATCGTGTCTGCGGCAGCGGGCCCTCGGAGGCGTCGACGAGCAGCACGACGCCGTCGACCATCGACAGCCCGCGCTCGACCTCGCCGCCGAAGTCGGCGTGGCCGGGCGTGTCGATGATGTTGATGGTGACCTTCTCGCCCGCCGGCGACGTGAAGTCGACGGCGGTGTTCTTCGCGAGGATGGTGATGCCCTTCTCGCGCTCCAGGTCGTTGGAGTCCATCACGCGCTCGTTGACGTCGCCGGTCTCGGCCTGGTGCGCGGTGAACGCGCCCTGCTGCCAGAGCATGGCGTCGACGAGCGTGGTCTTGCCGTGGTCGACGTGCGCCACGATGGCCACGTTGCGCAGGTCCTGTCGCTTACCCATGACGGTGATCCTCCCGTGTCTCAGTGGGGCCGGCGCTCGCGCCGCGGACGACGTTCGCCGCCCGTCTGCTGCTGCGGACGTCCCGGCCGCCGGGGCCGGTTCGACGCCTGCTTCGACTGGTTCGACGCCTTGGCCGGACGTGGCTGCTTGGGCGGCAGCACCGAGACGCCGCTGGGCGCCCGGGCACCGGTGAGGTCGGCGACGACCGGGTCGTTGGCGGCGACGTCGCGCTGCTCGGGTCGTAGCCCCGCCGCGGTGAAGAGCCCGCGGACGTCCCGCTCGACCTCCGGGGTGGCGAGCAGCACGACGGTGCCGCTCTCGCCGGCGCGTGCCGTGCGACCCGAGCGGTGCAGGTAGTCCTTGTGGTCGTTCGGCGGGTCGACGTGCAGCACGAGCGAGACGTCGTCGACGTGGATGCCGCGGGCGGCGACGTCGGTGGCGATGAGCACCGGCACCGAGCCGTCCTTGAACGCGTCGAGTGCCTTCGTCCGCTGCGCCTGGGTGCGGCCGCCGTGCAGCACGCCCGCGGCGACGCCGATGCGGCCGAGGTTGCGCGCCATGCGGTCGGCGCCGTGCTTCGTCCGCACGAAGCCGATCGTGCGGCCCTCGCGGCCGAGGATCTCCGCGGCGACCTCGAACTTGGCCTCGTGGGCCACCCGGAACACGTGGTGCGTCATCGTGTCGACGGAGGTCTCGGCCGGTCGGACGGCGTGGGCCGCCGGGTCGCTCAGGTACCTGTCGACGAGCAGCGCGACGTCGCCGTCGAGCGTGGCCGAGAACAGCAGCCGCTGGCCGCCGGCCGCGGTCTGGTCGAGCAGCCGTCGCACGACGGGCAGGAAGCCGAGGTCGGCCATGTGGTCGGCCTCGTCCAGCACGCAGATCTCGACGTCGGCGAGGTCGCAGGCGCGGCGTTCGATGAGGTCCTCGAGCCGACCCGGGGTGGCGACGAGGACGTCGACGCCGCGTTCCAGCGACGCGATCTGCTTGCCGATCGGCAGGCCGCCCGCGACGAGGCGCACCGAGGTGCCGAGCGAGGACGCCAGCGGGGTGAGCGCGTCGGCCACCTGCATGGCGAGCTCGCGGGTCGGGACGAGCACCAGGCCGCGCGGGCGGCGCGGCGCCGCAGGCTGGCCGGCGAGCCGGGCGAGCAGGGGCAGCCCGAAGCCGAGCGTCTTGCCCGAGCCGGTGGCGGCGCGGCCGAGGACGTCCCGGCCGGCGAGGGCGTCGGGGATGGTGGCGGCCTGGATGGGGAACGGCGCGGCGATCCCGGCCCGCTCCAGCGCCCGGACGAGCGGGCGCGGCAGACCGAGGTCGGCGAAGGTCGGCAGGTTCTCCGTGGGCGCGACGCGGATGTCGAGCGCGTCCCAGCCCGACCGGGCGGGGGCGGCCGCCGGGCCGCGCGAGCCGCGCCGACCCTGCTGGCCGCGCCGCCGCTGCTGCGGGCCGCGCTGCTGCGGGGCCCGCTGCGGCGAGCCGGACGATTCGGTGGCGGGACGGTCGGCGGCGTGCGGACGGCGCGCGGCAGCGCCGCGCCTGGTGGAGCTGGGCAAGGGTGGTCCTTCGCGGAACGGTGGCACGTCCCGGCGATCCGCGGTGTGCGGCGGTCCTGGCACGAGCCCGACGCGGGCGGAGCCGCGTCGCGATGTCGGTGCTTGGCAGATACGGGCAATCGGTGCCCGCGAGCACCACCAGTCTAGCGGCTCGGCGCCACGACCCCGACCACACGCTGCCGGACGGCCCCGGTTGCGCGAGGATGACCGCCGTGCCCGCGCATCCGTCCGCCTACCGCGTCGTGCTCGGCGTCGGCGGACCGGTGCTGACCCGGTGGTCCCGGCTGCGGGTGAGCGGCCTGGACTGCCTGCCCGCGACCGGGCCGGTGGTGCTCGCCGCGGACCACGACAGCTACTGGGACCCGATCGCGATCGCCGTCGCCGCCCGCGACGTGCGCTCGATCCGGGCGCTGTCGAAGTCGACGCTGTGGCGCAACCGGGTCGTCGGGTCGCTGATGACCGGGATGGGACACATCCCGGTGGTGCGCGGGGTCAGCAACGCCGAGGCGATGGCGCGGGCGGTCGCGGAGCTGCGCGCCGGCGCCTGCATCGGCATGTTCCCCGAGGGGACGCGCTCACTGGGCTGCGAGCTGCGTGCCCGCAGTGGTGTCGGCCGCCTCGCGCAGGAGGTGCCGGACGCACTCGTCGTGTGTGTCGCCGTCAACGGCAGCACCGACGTGGTGCGGGTGCCCCGCCGGCCGGCGGTCTCGGTGGAGTTCTTCCTGCCGCGCGGCGGCCAGCTGCGTCCCGGCGAGACCGCCGTCGCGTTCGCCGGCCGTCTCCTCGCCGAGCTGCGCGAGCGCGCGCCGCGCGAGATCCCCGGGCGGCGCCGCACCGCCGCGACACTGCGCGCCCGGGCCGTCGACGCCGGGAGCGGGCCGTGAGCTCCGGGATGGACTCCCGGATGCCCGGCTCCCCGACCGCCACCGTCGAGCCGGGTCCGCCGACCCGGCGGCGCGGGCCGGCCGTCGCGCTGCTCGCGGTGACGGTCGGCTTCGTGCTCGCGGACTCGGCCGTGGTCACGCTCGCGCTGCCCGACATCCTGCGCCACCTGCACACCACGGTGGCCGGCGTGGCCTGGGTCCTCATCGCGTACAACCTGGTGCTGGCCCTCGCCGTCGTGCCCGCCGCCCGGCTCGCCGGCCGTGGCGCGCCGACCCGGTCGGCCGCGGCCGGCATCGCGGTCTTCGCCGTCGCGTCCGCGCTGTGCGCGGTGGCCGGGTCGGCGGCGGTGCTGATCGGGGCGCGGTGCGTGCAGGCCCTCGGCGGGGCGTTCGCACTCGTCGGCTGCCTGGAGCTGCTGGTCGCCGCCTCCGACGATCGCCGCGGCGTCGCCCGCTGGGTCCTCGCCGGCGTGGTCGGCACCGCGGCCGGCCCGGTCGCGGGCGGACTGCTCACCGAGGCCTTCTCGTGGCAGTCGATCTTCGTCGTGCAGGTGCCGGTGGCCGCGCTCGCCGTCCCTGCCGCGCTCGCGGTGCGGGCGCCCCGCACCCCGCCGGCGCGGCGCGATCGACCGGCGCTGTCGCCGAACCTCACGCTGGCGCTGTTGTCGGCCGCGACGACCGCGGCGCTCTTCCTGCTCGTCCTGCTGCTGATCGACGGCTGGCGCCGCTCCCCGGCCACCGCGGCGCTCACGGTCATGGTGCTGCCGCTGGCCGCGCTGGCGGCCCGGCCGTTGACGCGCGCGACCCGGGCGGGGCGGAGGGCCGCCACCGCGGCGGGCTGCCTGCTCGTCGCCGGCGGACTCGCCTGCCTCGCGCTGTTGCCGTCGGCACAGCTGGCCTGGACGGTCGCCCCCCAGGCGCTCGTCGGGCTGGGGCTGGGCCTCACGCTCGACCGGCTGACCCTCGTCGCCATGCGCGGCCGCTCGCCCCGGGCCGTCCACGGCGGGTGGACGATCGCCGCACGCCACGCCGGCGTGGTGCTCGGGCTCGCGATCCTCACCCCCGTCTTCGTCGGCGACCTGCGCGACGCGCAACAGCCGGCACAGGAGGCCGTCACCGCGCTCGTGCTCGACGCGCCGCTACGGGCCACCGACAAGGTGGCCGTCGCGCAAGGGCTGAGCGACGCGCTCGTGGCGGCCGACGGGCGGGTGCCCGACCTGCATCCCGCGTTCGCTCGGCTCCGGCTCGCACCCCGCGACCGCGCGGCCGGCGCACAGCTCGAGGCCGACCTCGACGACCAGCTCCAGCGCGCGGCCACGCGGGCGTTCCGCAACTCCTTCCTCGCCGGTGCGGTGCTCGCCGCGGCGGCGCTGCTGTCGCTCCTCCCCTTGCGGCGGCGGGCGGTGACCGCATGAGCCGCCGGCTGCGCGGGCTGCTGCTGCCGCTGCTCGCCGTGGTCCTCGTCGCCGGCGTGCTCACCGTCGAGGTGGCCCACGGCGGCGGCGACTACGCGCCGCGCAGGGCGGCGGACCCGTGCGTCACCCGACCGGCGACGTCCGTGTCGACCGGCCTCGAGGGGCTGGGCGAGCAGCTCGTGCTGCTCGGCGTGAACGGGGCCGCGTGCCGGCTCGGCGAGTCGCGCGAGGCGCTGGTGCTCGAGCTGGCGCGTCCGGGCACCCGCACGCCGGCGCAGGTCGCGGCGGTACGGGCGGGTCTGCTCGCCGCGGTCGACCGGTTGCAGGCCGAGGGCCGGCTGCCACGCGCGTCGTCACTCGTCGACGAGGCGCTGGACATGTCCGACCTGAACGGCTTCGTCAAGGCGCTCATCCGCGCCGTCCCCGACTCCGTCGTCGACAACGCGCTGCACACCGACGACGTGCTGCGCCGCACGATCCGCAAGCTCGACCTCGCCCGGCTGCTGACCGATGTCAGCGACGTCGACGCCCTGAACAGGCAGCTGGGAGCCGCGGTCGGGGCCGCGGTGAAGGACGCCCTGATCGCGCGACTGCGCGATCTGCTGTGACGGGCGGCGGTGGTCAGTCCACGCAGTCCTGCGGCGGCGCGAGGTGCGCCGTCCACTTCTGCTCGATGCGGCCGTACTTCCACACGAGCAGCGCGACGACCCAGGCGAGCACGAACAGTCCGACGATGGCGTACCCGGCGTAGTCCAGCGGCACGTCTGCGATCGCCCGCAGCGGCCCGGACTCGATCTTCGCCTGGTCGGCCAGCACGCTGACGAGCTCGATGCTGCCGATGACGAGTGCGACGGCCACCGACACCGCGGTGATCGTGATGTTGTAGAAGACCTTGCGCACCGGTCTCATGAACGCCCAGCCGTAGGCGGCGTTCATGAAGACGCCGTCGATGGTGTCCATCAGGCACATGCCGGCCGCGAAGAGCACCGGCAGCACGAGGATCACGTAGAACGGCAGGTCCAGCGCGGCCGCGCCCCCGGCGATCACCAGCAGTCCGACCTCGGTGGCGGTGTCGAAGCCCAACCCGAACAGCACGCCCACCGGGTAGATGTGCCACGGCTTGCGCACCGACCTCGTGAGGCCGCCGAGGAAGCGGTTCATGAAACCGCGCTTGTTGAGGTGGTCCTCCAGCTCCTCCTCGCTGTACTCGCCGGTGCGCATCCGCCGGAACACCTTGACGATGCCGACGAGCACGATCAGGTTGAGGACGCCGAGGATCCAGAGGAATGTGCCCGACACCGACACGCCGATGATGCCGGTGACCGAGTGCAGCTCCGAGTCCTCGTGCTTGACCTGTCCGGCCAGTGCCTTCACGCCCACCGTCAGCAGGAAGGCGAGGGCGAAGACGATCGTCGAGTGGCCGAGCGAGAACCAGAACCCGACCGAGAGCGGCTTGCGGGTCTCCTCGTCGCCTCGCATCTCCTGGTCGACGTTGTCGGCCATGAGCTTGCGCGTCGTGTTGTCGACGGCGGCGATGTGGTCGGCGTCGAAGGCGTGCCGCAGCCCGAAGGTGTAGGCGAGGACGCCGACCCCCACGTTGAACACCGGATGGTCGCCGCCGAGCTGGTAGTGCCCGGGGATGACCAAGCCGAACAGCGCGCCGAGACCGAGGACGTGCAGCAGCACGATGAAGCCGGCCATCCCGGCGAGCGAGCGCCGGTCGGCCCGGGTCAGCGTGCCGCGGAACCGCGAGAGCATCGTGTCCCGGCCGGTGCCGGTGCCGGTGTCGCGGACGGCCGGAGCTGAGGTCACGAGATCCGACGCTAGCGGCGCGGCCAGCTTGTTGCAATCGGCCTGCAACAACGCGCGGCGCGGCGGTCGGACGCTCCCCCCGGGACGCGCCGCGGCCCCGTCGGCGAGCGACGGGGCCGCGGCGGAGTGCGGTGGAACCGTGGTGCGTCAGACGTTCACGCCGAAGTCGCGGGCGATCCCCACGAGCCCGGACGAGTAGCCCTGGCCGACGGCGCGGAACTTCCACTCGTTGTTGTTGCGGTACAGCTCGCCGAACACCATCGCGGTCTCGTTCGACGCATCCTCGGTGAGGTCGTAGCGGGCGACCTCGCCGTTGTTGGCCTCGTCGACGATGCGGATGAACGCGTTGCGCACCTGGCCGAAGCCCTGCCGCCGCGCCTCCCCCTCGTAGATCGTGACCGGGAAGACGATCTTGTCGACCTCGGCCGGCACCGCCGGCAGGTTGACCTTGATCGCCTCGTCGTCGCCCTCGCCCTCGCCGGTGAGGTTGTCGCCGGTGTGCTGCACCGACCCCTCGGGCGAGGCCAGGTTGTTGAAGAAGACGAAGTGCTTGTCCGAGACGACCTTGCCGCCGGCGTCGAGCAGGATCGCCGACGCGTCGAGGTCGAAGTCGTCCCCGGTGGTGGTGCGGGCGTCCCACCCGAGGCCGACGAGCACGTTGGTCATGCCCGGCGCCTCCTTGGTGAGTGAGACGTTGCCGCCCTTGCTGAGGCTGACGCCCATGGTGATCGGTCCTTTCGAATCGGTGCTGCGGGTTGGGTGGTGGGTGGAAATCGGGCGGGTGTCCGTGCCGAGCCTGCTCAGCGCTGCTGTGGGTCAGCCGTGAGCTCCGTGGGCGACGGCTGCGCCGCGGCCGTGACGCCGTCGTCCGCGTCCTCCTCCGGCGGCAGCGGCCGCTTGATCGACAGGATGATCGCGCCGGCGAGCACCGTGATGATCACCGCGAGGCTGACCGGGGACGGGATCTCCGGCACCGAGGTGCTGATGACCTTGTGACTCGCCTGCAGGATCAGCTTGACGCCGATGAAGGCCAGCACGATCGACAGGCCCTTACCGAGGTAGTGGAACTTGTCGAGCAGGCCGGAGAGCAGGAAGTACAGCGCGCGGAGGCCGAGGATCGCGAACGCGTTGCTGGAGTACACGATGAACGCGTCGTCGCTGACCGCCAGGACGGCGGGCACGCTGTCGACGGCGAAGATCAGGTCGGCCGCCTCGATCGCCACGACGACCGCGAGCAGCGGGGTCGCCACGCGCTTGCCGGCCTCCTTGACGAAGAACCTGGTGCCGGCGTACTCGTCGCGCACCGGG
Organism: Jatrophihabitans endophyticus; assembly: GCF_900129455.1. Taxonomy (NCBI): domain Bacteria; kingdom Bacillati; phylum Actinomycetota; class Actinomycetes; order Jatrophihabitantales; family Jatrophihabitantaceae; genus Jatrophihabitans; species Jatrophihabitans endophyticus. Next base: position 169,157 of record NZ_FQVU01000006.1, on the reverse strand, counting down.
ACGAACTTGCGCATCACCCGCAGCGCGAGGCTGCTGCTCGGGTCGTAGGTGTCGTCCTCGTCCTTCATCAGCTTGTACGCGCTGTAGAGCAGCACCGCCGCGAAGACGAACAGGATCGCGGTGAACTTGTTGACGACCGCGACGCCGGCGGCGAGGAAGATGCCCCGGAAGACGAGCGCGCCGATGACGCCGAAGAACAGCACGCGGTGCTGGTACTCGCGCGGCACCTTGAAGTAGCCGAAGATCAGCGCGAACACGAACAGGTTGTCGACCGACAGGCTCTTCTCCAGCAGCCAGGCCGTCGTGTACTCGACGCCGGCGTCGCTGCCCAGGCCGACGAACACGCCGACGCCGAACAGCAGCGCGAGGCCGACCCACACGGCGCTCCACCACGAGGCCTCCCTGAAGCCGATCACGTGGGCGCCGCGGTGGGCGAGCAGGTCGACGGCCAGCGCGACGACGACGATCGCGCCGAAGGCCAGCCACGCCCAGAGTGGGACGTTCATCGCAGGTCTCCTAGTACTCGTGCGGTGATGTTCGAGTACCAGTCTGCTTGCCGGGAACGTGCCTCCCCAGGCCCGAACCGGACGCATCGGGGGTCTCTCGTTGCCGGTTCCCGGCAACTACCCCGTCGAACTCAGGTGCTCGCTGTGGACCAGTCGAGCAGCCGCGCCCCGAAGGCCGCGACGTGCAGCGCGAACCGGTCCGCGGGCCGGTCGACGTCGAGCCCGGTGAGCCCGTGGACGCGCTGCAGCCGGTAGGTCACCGCGCGCACCGACAGGTGCAGCTCCCTGGCGCACGCGGCCGTGTTGCCCCCGGCCGCGAAGTAGGCGATCAGCGTGTCCAGCAGCGGCCCGGGACCGCCGCGCGCGTCGCGCAGCCCGGCCAGGGTGCTCTCGACCAGGTCGGCCAGCGCCGCCCGATCCCGCAGCAGCAGCTGGTACACGAGCAGGTCCCGCGCGTCGATCGTCCGGCCGGGGAGGCCGAGCCGCTCGGCGAGCTCGAGCGCGTCGAGCGATTCGCGGTAGGACGCGACGACGGCGTCGGCGCCGGGGCCTGGCCGACCCAGCCCGATGCGCCACCGTCCCATCGACATCCGGCCGTCACGCTGTGCGTCGAGCGTGTTCCCGATGCGGCCGACGACATGGTCGATCGCTGCCCGGTCCGGCGCGGCGAAGACGACGACGAGCCGACCCTCCTTGGAGGCCAGCAGGGCGTGCGCGTCGCCCTTGATGCCCTGGATCGCGCGGTCGAGGGAGGTGAGCAGCGGGATGCCGTCGTCGAAGGCACGCTCGGCCGCGACCGTCGCGACGGCGTGCGGGCCGGCGAGGTCCAGGCCGAAGCCGTCCGCGCGGTGCAGCAGGCTCACCACGTCGGCCGTCCCGGTGAGCAGGTCGTCGATGAACTCGCGCCGCGCCGACTCCTGCGAGCGCACGAGCGCGCGCCGAGCCAGCTGATAGCCCTCCGCCAGCGCGGCGACGACGTCGTCGGCGGCGTGCAGCATCACCTCGCCGGCGGCCACGACACCGGCGGGCCGCCGGGCCGCGTCGCGGACCGGCGGCAGGTGGGGCCACAACCGCCACGCAGCCGAGAGGTAGAGGTCGAGCAACGCCCGCAACGCGACACCGTCGCGCGCCGCGCGGTCACCGAGGCCGCGGTAGACCCGCAGCGCGGTCGGGCTGACCTGCTCCCCCGCGACGACCGCCGCGCTCACGGTCTCGAGGAAGTCGCCGAGCAGGCCGACCGGCAGGCCGCCGGCGTCCCGCGCCCCGGCGGCGGCCACCTCGGCGAGCACGTCGTCGGGCACGGTCACCGCCCCATCCAACCGCGTCCGCGGCCCGGGGGACGATGCGAGCCCCGCATGATCGGCCCCGGAGCCGGGGACGCGGTCACCGAGCCGCAGCCACGAGCCGGGAGCCGAGGGCGCGCAGGGCGGCCGCCAGCTCGGGCGACGCGTCCACCTCGAAGTCGGCGTCGAGGAAGCCGAGCCAGATCGCGAGGTCGGACGCGTTGCGCGCCCCCACGCTGAGCCGACAGCGACCGTCGGGCAGCGCCTCGACGCCACCTTCGGCCCAACCGCCCATGCGGGCCGTCACGTCGTCCGCGGCCGCCGACACGACGACCGTCGCGCGGAACGGCTGCGCCACCGACCGCGTCTTGCGCGCGACCCAGGCGGCGATGTCCTCGGCCGGGAGCGGGCGCAGGGCGAAGCGGTGACCGACGGGACGCAGCTGCGCGACCCGGTCGACGCGGAACGTGCGCCAGTCGTCGCGGTGGACGTCGAAGGCCACGAGGTACCACCGGCGTCCCCAGTTGACGAGCCGATAGGGCTCGACCCGTCGCTCGCTGCCGACCCCCGCGGCGTCGGCATAGGCGAAGCGCACGACCTCGCGGTCGCGCGCCGCCGCCGTCAGCACGCCGAGCGTGGCGCCGTCCAGCCCGGGAGAGCCGCGGGTGGCGCCGTGACGCACGGTGGCGGTGACGGCCTGCACCGCGTCGACCCGACGCGCGAGCCGCGCCGGCAGCACCTGCTGCAGCGTGGTCAGCGCCCGGAGCGCGGCCTCCTCGACCCCGGCGACGGCACCGCCGGCCGCGGTCCGCAGGCTGATGGCCACCGCGACGGCCTCCTCGTCGTCGAGCAGCAGCGGCGGCATCGCGGTGCCCGCGGCGAGCCGGTACCCGCCGACCGCACCCCGGGTGGCCTCGACCGGGTAGCCGAGGTCGCGCAGCCGCTCGACGTCGTTGCGGACGGTGCGGGTGCTGACCGACAGCCGTCGCGCGAGCTCCGGCCCGGGCCACTCCCGCGGCGCCTGCAGCAGCGAGAGCAGGGTGAGCAGCCGCGCCGACGTCTGCGTCATATCGACGAGGCTAGCCGCCCATCAGGAACGAGGCGTGCCGCTTTCCGACGGGTCACCGAGCTCGCGTGCGGCGCGACGCAGCATCACCACCACGGTTGCCCGGTGCCCCGCGGCGATGGCCCGCCAGAGCAGCCGCGAGGCCCTGCTGCCGTGGCGGATCGCGGTGGCGAAGGCGACGCGGTGGCCGTCGACGGCGACGGACAGCCGCGCGTCGAACCCCAGCCGCGAATGCGCTCCCAGCACGACGAGGTCGGCGGCCTCGCTCACCACCGGCCACCCGAGCACCCGCGCCGGGACGGCCGCTGCGGGCGGCGCGGCGAAGTCCATCCCGAGGACGCGCCATCCCGGCGGCAGGCCACGACGCAGCGGCAGCGGCGCCCGCTCGATGATCGCGCGGGCCCACTCGAGCGCGGGGCGCGTGGTCGGCGCGGCCAGCGTCAGCACCGTCCGGTCGCCGTAGTCCGCGGCGGTGGCGTGGTGGGTCGTCGTCAACGTGGGCACGGCTGCCTCCCCGGGTCGGATCACAAGTGTGCCCAGACGGCCTGCCAGGCCAGCTCGGCGGCTCCGGTCACCGGGCCCTGCTCCCCCAGCGCCGCCGGCAGCAGCATGGGCGGGGCGTCCCGCCGCACGCGCATGAGGCCCGCGTCGTAGGCGGCGGCGAGCCGCTGGGGCTCGGCCCGCATGAGCGGGACCGCGCTGCCCCCGAGCGTCACGACGTCCGGGTCGATGGCGTTGACGAAACCGGCCACGCCGCGCCCCAGCGCGTCGACCACCGCCCCGACGGCGGCGCGGGTGCGCGCGTCGGTCGAGGCGGCCGACGCCGCCCGATCGAGGAAGGCGACCGGGTCGCGCGGCTCGCGCCGGCCCAGCAACCGTGCGAGCGCGGAGCCGTCGACGGCGGTGCCCCAGCAGCCCGACGCCCCGCACGGGCAGGTGACGGCGGGGTCGCCGAGCGGGACGTGCCCGAACTCGCCGCCGAAGCCGTGCGCGCCGGTCAGCACTCGACCTCGGTCGACGACGGCCCCGCCCACGCCGGCCTGCAGCCGGATGTGCAGCGCGACCTCCGCACCCACCGCCGCACCCCGCGAGGACTCCGCCGCCGCCGCCAGCGTGGCGTCGTTGCCGGCGACGAAGAACTCCGCCCGCGGCCAGATCGCGCGGAGGTCGAGGTTGCGCCAGCTCCGTCCGGTCGCGTGGCCGACGGTGGTGCCGGCCACCGTGCCCGGCGCGGCGACGCCGATGGCACGCACGCGCCGGGGGAAGCGGCGGCGCAGCCGCGTCACCGCCGCGCGGATGTCGGCGAGCACGACGGGCGCGTCCCGGCCGGCACCGTCCGCGTCGTCGTCACCCGACCCGGTCTCGGCGCTGCCGGCGCCGGCGACCACCGCCCCGCCGATCTCGACCGCCTGCAGCAGCCACGCCTCGTGCGTGATCGAGACGGCGAGGACGAGCGGGCCGCGCTCGTGGGGAACGAGCACGGTCGTCGGCCGACCCCGACCGCCGGTCCGCTGCGCCGGCCGCTCGCCGACCAGCTCGGCGGCGGCCAGCTGCGCCACGACCTCGGTCGCCGCGCCGGTGCCGATCCCGATGGCGCGGGCGGCGTCGGCCCGTGTCGTCCCCGGGCTCTCGTGGACCACCCGGAGCAGCTCGGCCGCGCGCGGCGACATGCCCATCGAACGTTGCCTCCACCACTCGACCGAAATTAACTCTGTCTTGGAGTATATTTGTTGCAGTGACCGCTGTTCTCGACGACCGTACCGACGCCGCCTTCCGGCGAGCGCCGCTCGCCGCCCTCGGCTTCGGCTCCTTCGCCTACGTGACGGCCGAGACGCTGCCGGTGGGCCTGCTGCCGCAGATCGCCGACGGTCTCTCGGTGCCGGAGGCGCAGGTCGGTCTGCTCATGACCACCTACGCGGCGGTCGCCGGTCTGACCGCGATCCCGTTCACGGCGTTCACCATCGGGGTCTCCCGCAACCGTCTGATCGCGCTCTGCGTCGCGGTCTTCACCGTCTCGCAGGTGCTGGCGGCCGTCGCGCCGACGTTCGAGGTCCTGGCCGCGTCGCGGCTCGTCGCCGCCCTCGCCCACGGCGTGTTCTGGGCGGCGCTCGGCCCGGTCGCGGCCCGGCTCGCCCCGCCGGGACAGGTCGGCCGGGCGACGTCGTTCGTGTTCGTCGGCAACTCCATCGCCCTCGTGGCCGGCGTCCCGCTGGGCACTGCCCTCGGCCAGCTCGCCGGCTGGCGCGCGTCGTTCGCACTGATGGCGGTGGCCGGCGCCGTCGCGACGGTGGCGCTGCTGCGGCTGCTGCCGGCGCTGCCGCCGCTTGACACGCAGCGGACGGTGCCGCCCCTGGCCCGCATCCGCGCGGCGGTCGGGGTCGTCCGCGACCGGGGGGTGGGCGTCGTCTGCATCGTGACCGCCGTGGTGGTCATCGGGCACTTCGCCGCGTACACCTACATCGCCCCGCTCGTGCACCGCGCCGGTGGGCTCGACGGCCTCGCGTTGAGCGCGCTGCTGCTCGGCTACGGCGGCGCGGGGCTGATCGGCAACCTGGTCGGGGGTCGCGCGGTCGACCGGCGCCCCGGGCCCGGGCTGGCCGGCTTCGTGGGGATCGCCGTGGCCGCGCTGGTCGCGATCGCCCTGACGCCCGGGACGGTCGGCACGGTGCTCGCCGTGCTCGCGTGGGGCGTGGGGTTCTCGGCGGTGCCGGTCTCGCTGCAGTCGGCGATCCTGCGGGTCGCCCCGCACGCCCAGGACTCCGCCTCGGCGCTCTACGTCGTCGCCTTCCAGATCGGGATCGGCGGCGGCGCGCTGCTGGGCGAACGCCTCTACGCCGGCGGTCAGCTCGGCCTGCTGCCCGGCCTGGCCGCGCTCACCGCGCTGATCGCCCTCGCCGTCGTCGTGGGGGCGCGGGGGTCCTTCCCGAGGCGCACAGCACGTGCCCAGGTGGCGCTAGCGCAGGGTTGACGTCGCGGTGAGGCCGGTTTGAGCCGGCGCGGACGACGCTCGTGGTCGAGTCGCTCCTGCTGATCGAAGGACAACCATGACCACGACGCTCACCCCGCCGCCCTCGACCGCGTCACGCGCGGACGACGGCGACACCCGTACCGTCCCGCCCTCGTCCCCACCGCCGCACCGGGGCCGCGCCGCGCGTCTCGTGCGCGGTGGCGCCGACGACCCCCGCTGGGCGCGCCCGGCCCTGCTGATCCTGTTGGCGCTCACCGCCGTCCTCTACCTCTGGAACCTCTCCGCGTCCGGCTACGCGAACAGCTTCTACGCGGCGGCCGCGCAGTCGGGGTCGCAGAGCTGGAAGGCGTGGTTCTTCGGCTCGCTGGACAGCTCGAACTCCATCACCGTCGACAAACCGCCGGCCTCGCTGTGGGTGATGGGGCTGTCGGCGCGCATCTTCGGCTTCAACTCGTGGAGCCTGCTCGTCCCGCAGGCACTGGAGGGCGTGGCCGCTGTCGGCCTGCTCTACGGCGCGGTGCGACGGGTGGCCGGGCACGGCGCGGGCCTGCTCGCCGGCGCGGTGCTCGCGCTCACCCCCGCGGCCGTGCTGATGTTCCGCTTCGACAACCCGGACGCGCTGTTGACCCTGCTGCTCGTCGCCGCGGCGTACGCGCTGACCCGGGCCCTCGAGGCCGCGAGCGGACGGTGGCTGGCCCTGTGCGGCAGCGCGCTGGGCTTCGCGTTCCTGACCAAGATGCTGCAGGGCCTGCTCGTGCTCCCCGTCTTCGCGCTCGTGTACCTGATCGCCGCGCCGACGTCGCTGCGCCGACGCATCGGGCAGACGCTGCTGGCCGGGCTCTCGCTGGTCGTCTCGGCCGGTTGGTGGCTCGTCGTCGTCGCGCTGTGGCCGGCCGGGTCGCGCCCCTACATCGGCGGCTCCACCGACAACACCGTCCTCGACCTCGTCTTCGGCTACAACGGCTTCGGCCGGCTGTTCGGCAGCGAGGGCAACGGCGGCGGTGGTGGCGGTGGCGGGACCGCGGGGTCGAGCTTCGGCGGGGCCACCGGCCTGACGCGGCTGTTCGGCAGCGAGATGGGCAACGAGATCTCGTGGCTGCTGCCGGCGGCGCTCGTCGCGCTCGTGGCCGGGCTGGTGCTGACCGGCCGGGCGCCGCGGACGGACCGGACCCGGGCGGCACTGCTCGGCTGGGGTGGCTGGCTGATCGTCACCGGGCTGATCTTCAGCTACATGAAGGGCACCATCCACCCGTACTACACGGTGGCGCTGGCCCCGGCGATCGCCGCGCTCGTCGCCATCGGCGGCGCGACGCTGTGGCGGGCGCGGGCGACCGTCGCCGGCCGGCTCGGCCTGGTCGCCGTGGTCGCCGCCGCGGGCGCGTGGAGCTGGGTGCTGCTCGGCCGGGTGTCCGACTGGCACCCGGAGCTGCGGTGGGCCGTGCTCGTCGCCACCGTGCTCGCCGCCGCCGGCCTGTTGGTGCCCCGTCTCGGCCGCGCCGCCCGCGGCGTCGTCGTGGCCGCGCTCGCGGCGGGCCTGATCGGCACGGCGTCCTTCGGCCTCGCCACCGCGGCGAGCGCGCACAACGGCAGCATCCCCACCGTCGGCCCGACCGCCGCGCAGTCCAGCGGCATGGGTGGCGGAACGGGGGGCAGCGGCAACGGCGGCCCCGGCGGTTCGACGGGCGGCCAGGCCCCCTCGGGCAGCAAGCCGTCGGGCAGCAAGCCGTCGGGCAGCAAGCCGTCGGGCAGCAAGCCGTCGGGCAGCAGGCCGTCGGCGACCTCCACCTCGTCGTCGGGCACCCGGTCGATGTCGGTGAGCGGCGCCGCCACCCGTGGTGGGAGCGGCGGCGGGACGACGAGCAGCACCGCGCTGACCACGGCGCTGCGGGCGACCACCACCACGTGGGCGGCCGCCACCGTCGGCGACCAGTCCGCGGCGGAGCTGATCCTGTCCAGCGGCAAGGCGGTCATCGCGATCGGCGGTTGGAGCGGCAGCGACAACTCCCCGACGCTCGCGCAGTTCAAGGCCTACGTCGCGGCCGGCAAGATCACCTACTTCGTCGCGGGGACGGGGCAGGGCGGCGGCCAGAGCGGTGTCGCCTCGCAGATCACCGCCTGGGTGAAGGCGCACTACACCGCCACCACCGTCGGCGGCCAGACCGTCTACAAGCTGGTCTGATCACCGATCGTGGACTCTTCTGCTCGCAATTCGAGCAGAAGAGTCCACGATCGCGTCGTCACCACGACGGTCGCAGCCGGCCGGAACCGCCGATGCGCGTGGCCGCCGCCGACAACGCCGCGAACTCCGGCGACGGCAGCACGGCACGCCACCCCGCGACCACGTCCCCGGCCGCCTGCTCCGCCGCGCGGGTGCAGGCCCAGCCCCGGTCGGTGAGCACGAGCAGCCAGGCCCGTCCGTCCCGGGGGTCCGGTTGCCGCTCGACGTAGCCGCGGGCGACGAGCTGGTCGACGAGCTGGCCGGCGGCCTGCTTGCTGACGGCCAGGTGCTCGCCGAGCGCGGACGCGGACGCCGCACCGCCCGACAGGAAGGCGAACGCGAACCCGTACGCGGGCCGCACGTCGGTGAAGCCGCGCGCGACGAGGCCGGCTTGGATGCCGTCGACGAGCTGCGCACTGCATCGCAGCAGCGCGGTCGCCGTGGCCCAGTCGGAGTCGATCACGCCGTCATTGTGTCAGCCGCGATCGTCAGCTAGCTTGACCATATAGTCAACTTGCTTGACCATTGGAGGCTTCATGGATCCCGCCGTCTTCGAGCTCCACGGCAACCGCTTCGACGCCTACGTCCGCCCGGCCGCAGGCAGCACGCAGCTGTGCGCCTGGCGACTCACCGTTCCCGCGGCCCTGGACGGCACGTCGCACCGGCCCGACCGCGAGGAGGTTCTGCTGGGCCTCAGCGGCGAACTCGCGGTGACCGTCGACGACCACACACACCGGCTCGTACCCGGCGAGGTCGTGCTCGTCCCCGCCGCGGCGCGGCTGCGCGTCTCCGGCGGACCGGACGGGGGCTCGGCGTGGGTCACCACGACCGTCGGCCTCCGCGCCACGACCGATGACGGCGCCGTACTGGCCCCACCCTGGTGCGGCTGACGACCGCCGGTGCGGCCCTCGTCGATACTGGGTCGGTGAATCCACTGCACGAACTCGCCGCGGCCTACGGTGTGGACGCCGAGGTGTGGAGCTGGCAGGGCGAGCACGCGGCCGTCGACGACGCCACGCTGCGGGCCGTCCTCGCCGCGCTCGGTGCCGACGCCTCGTCCGGGGACGCCTGCCGCGGCGAGCTGGCCCGCCTCGCTGCCGAGCGCGCCGCCCGCCCGTTGCCGCCGTACGCCGTGGCGCGCGAGGGCGACGAGGTCGAGGTCGCGACGTCGGCGACCGGGGTGACGCTCACGCGCGAGGACGGCACGACGACCGAGCTCGCCGCCGTCGACGGCGTGGTGACGCTGCCGGCGGACCTCCCCGTCGGGTACCACCGGCTCACCGCCGGCGACAGCGGCTGCGCGGTGATCGCTCCGCCCCGACGCGTGCCGTTGCCGCCGCGGCTGCGCAGCGGGCCGGCCTGGGGCCTGGCCGCCCAGCTCTACAGCGTGCGTTCACGTCGTTCGTGGGGCATCGGCGACCTCGCCGACCTCGGCACCATGGCCGAGTGGGCGGCCCGCGAGCACGGCGCCGACTTCGTCCTCGTGAACCCGCTGCACGCGGCCGAGGTCGTCGCCCCGATGAATCCGTCGCCGTACTCGCCGACGACGCGGCGCTTCGGCAACCCGATGTACCTCCACGTCGAGGACGTCCCCGAGTACGGCCGGCTCGACGACGCCACCCGCAGCCGCGTCGACGACCTCGGCGCCGACGTGCGCAGCGCCGCCGGCGACCTGCTCGACCGCGACGCCGCGTGGGCGGCGAAGCGGTCCGCCCTCGAGGTGCTGCACGACGTCGCGCCCACCGCGGCGCGCGCCGCCGCGTTCGCCGCCTACCGCGAGCGCGAGGGGGTCGCGCTGCGCGACTTCGCCACGTGGTGCGCCATCACCGACGTCCACGGCAACGTGCGTGACGCGTGGCCGGCCGGACTGCAGACCCCGGGCACCGCGGCGGTGGCCGCCTTCGCCGCGGAGCACGAGCCCCTGGTCACGTTCTTCGCGTGGTCCCAGTGGCTGCTCGACGAGCAGTTGACCGGGGTGCAGCGACGGGCGGTCGAGGCGGGCATGGGGCTCGGCATCGTCCACGACGTCGCGGTGGGCGTGAACCCCACCGGTGCCGACGCCTGGGCCCTGCCCGGCGAGCTCGCGACGTCCGTCACCGTCGGCGCGCCGCCGGACGCGTACTCGCAGACCGGGCAGGACTGGGACCAGCCGCCGTGGCGTCCGGACCGCCTCGCCGCCCTCGGCTACGCGCCGTTCCGGGACCTGTTCGCCGCGGCCGTGCGGCACAGCGGCGGGCTGCGCGTCGACCACGTGATCGGGCTCTTCCGGCTGTGGTGGATCCCGCGCGGCCGACCCGCGCTCGCCGGCACCTACGTCCACTACGACCACGACGCGGTGATCGGCATCCTCATGATCGAGGCGGCCCGGGCGGGTGCGGTGCTGATCGGCGAGGACCTCGGCAACGTCGAACCGTGGGTGCGCGACTACCTGCGCGAACGCGGGATCTTCGGCACGTCCATCCTCTGGTTCGAGTACGACGGCGACGCGCCGCTGTCACCCGAGCGCTGGCGCGAGCTCTGCCTCGCGTCCGTCACCACCCACGACCTGCCGCCGACGACCGGTTACCTGGCGGGCGATCACGTGCGGTTGCGTCACGAGCTGGGCCTGCTGACCCGCGACTACGACGAGGAGCTCGGCGCGGACCGCGCGGCGATCGAGCGCTGGCTGTCCGTCGTCCGCGACGCCGGGTTGCCGACCGGTGACGACGAGGAAACCGTGCTCTCGCTGCACCGGCTGCTGGGCCGGGCACCGTCGTTGTTGCGGTGCGCCGCGCTCACCGATGCCGTGGGTGACCGGCGCATCCAGAACCAGCCCGGGACGACGCAGCAGCAGCACCCGAACTGGCAGGTCCCGCTCAGCGGTCCGGACGGCACCCCGCTGCTGCTCGACGACGTCCTCACCGACGGCCGGGCCGCCGCGGTCGCCGCCGCGATGCGCGCCGCCGTCGGCCGGGACGCGACGCACACCTGATCGACAGCTGGCAGCCCGCGCCGCGCGGGTACAACAGCCAGACCCAGTCACCGCACAGCTGCTAGGAGAGACGACCCCCGTGGCCCTCGCCCTCGTCGGGCTCGCCGCCGTCATCGTGCTGACGCTCGGCACCGCCTTGTTCGTCGCCGCGGAGTTCTCGCTCGTCGCTGCCGACCGCGCCGAGCTCGAGAACGCCCAACGGCACGGCGACCGCGCGGCCGGCCGGGCGCTGCAGGCCGTCCGCACGCTGTCCTTCCAGCTCTCCGGCGCCCAGCTGGGGATCACGATCACCACCCTCGTGGTGGGGTTCCTGGCCGAGCCGTCGATCTCGGATCTGCTGCACCCCGCACTCACCGGTCTCGGCCTCCCCGACGCGGCGAGCGAGACGATCGGCGTCGTGGTGGCGCTCGTCGCCGCCACCGTGCTGCAGATGGTGGTGGGCGAGCTGATCCCGAAGAACTGGGCCATCGCCCACCCGACGCCGGTGTCACGCCGCATCGCCGGTCCGATGCGGACGTTCACCGGCCTGCTCCGGCCGTTGATCGCCGCGTGCAACGGCATGGCGAACCTCGTGGTGCGTCGGCTCGGCATCGAGCCGCAGGAGGAGCTGCGCTCGGCCCGCTCGGCCACCGAGCTCGGCAGCCTCGTCCGGACCTCCGCCGAGGAGGGGACGCTGCCCGGCGCCACCGCGCAGCTGCTCGCCCGGTCGCTGGCCTTCGGCGAGCGCGTCGCGGGCGAGGTGATGACCCCGCGCAACCGTGTCGTCGAGCTCGACGAGAACGCCACCGTCACCGATCTGCTCACCACGACGCGGGAGTCCGGGCACTCCCGCTTCCCGGTCGTGCGCGTCGTCGACGGGCTGCGCGACATCGACGACATCGCCGGCGTCGTCCACGTCAAGAAGGCCATCCAGGTGCCGCCCGAGCGGCGCGACACGACGTCGGTCCGCGAGCTCGTCGCCCCCATCCCGCAGGTGCCCGAGCAGCTGCGCCTCGGCCCGCTGCTGGCCCGGCTGCGGCAACCGGGGCTGCAGATGGCCGTCGTCGTCGACGAGTACGGCGGCACGGCCGGCATCGTCACGCTCGAGGACGTCGTCGAGGAGCTCGTCGGCGACGTCCGCGACGAGCACGACACCGCCGAGGCGTCGGACGAGGTGCGCCGGGCCGCGGACGTCGTCGAGCTGTCGGCCCGGTTGCGCATCGACGAGGCGGCCGAGCGCGTGCCGGGGTTCACGGCTCCGGAGGGCCCCTACGACACCCTCGCCGGACTGCTGCTCGCCCGCCTGGGCCGGCTCGCGCGGCCGGGCGACACCGTCGAGGTCGACGGCTGGACCCTCACCGCGACCGACGTCGAGGACAAGCGCATCGACACCGTGACCGTCCGGCTGGCCGACGCGGGTGGGACCGCCGCCGACGCCGGGCCGACCGGGGCCGAGGTCGCGTCGTGACCGTCCTCAACCTGCTCGTCGCGGTCCTGCTGCTGATCGGCAACGCGTTCTTCGTCGGTGCCGAGTTCGCCGCGGTCAGCGTGCGCCGCGCCCAGGTCGAACCACTCGCCGACGCGGGCAACAAGCGCGCCGTCCGCGTCCTCGACGCGCTGCGTCGGTTGTCGCTGCTGCTCGCCGGCGCGCAGCTCGGCATCACGCTGTGCTCGCTGGGTCTCGGCGCGGTCGCCGAGCCGGCGGTCGCCGTGCTCTTCGAGGACGTCTTCCACGCCCTGCACGTGCCGGCCGGGCTCACCCACCCGATCGCGTTCGCCATCGCACTGGCCCTCGTCGTCCTGCTGCACATGGTGCTCGGCGAGATGGTGCCGAAGAACATCGCGCTCGCCAGCTCCGAACGCGCCGCGCTGATCCTCGTCCCCGCCCTCGACTCGTTCGTCCGCGCGACCCGGGTGGTCATCGGCAGCCTGAACGCGCTGGCGAACGGATCGCTGCGGCTGCTCGGCATCCAGCCGCAGGACGAGCTCAAGTCGGCGTACACGCCGGAAGAACTCGCCGACATCCTCGCGGAATCACGCAGCGAGGGGTACCTCGACGCCGGCCAGCACCAGCGCCTGACCAGCGCGCTGTCCTTCGGCGACCGCACCGCCGGTGACGTCGTCGTCCCGGCCGCCGAGCTCGTCACCGTCGACCCGGACACGACCGCCGACGCCGTGCAGCGGCTGGCGGCCGAGACCGGCTTCTCGCGCTTCCCGATTCGACGCGGCGATCGACTGGTCGGTTTCGTCCACGTCAAGGACGCGCTCGTGGGCGATCTGGTGAGCGACGTCGCGATGCCGGCCCGGTTCCGGCACGCCATGCCCGCCGTCGACGTCGCGATGCCACTGCCGGACGTGCTCACCACGCTGCGTCGAGCGCGCAGCCACCTCGGCCACGTCGTCGAGAACGGTCGCAGCGTCGGCGTGGTCGCGCTGGAGGACGTCGTCGAGGAGGTCGTCGGCGAGATCGCCGACACGACGCACACCGCCTAGAAGTCCCAGTGCACGCGCACCGCGGCGGGCTTGCGGAACACGAGCCCCGCCGCCGCTGCCGGGGCGACCGGACGGAGTCCGGGCAGGCCGTCGAGCAGCGCGCCGAGCCCGACGCGCGTCTCGAGCCGGGCGAGATCCATGGCGATGCACGCGTGGGGGCCGCGGGCGAACGCCAGCTGGGAGCGCGAATTTGCTCGATCCAGCTCGAATTCGTCCGGGCGGTCGAAGACGGCGGGGTCGCGGTTCGCCGCGGCGAGTGACACCCGCACGAGGTCGCCCGCCGCGATCGCGGCCCCGGCCAGCACGACGTCCGCGGTCGCGTACCGGTCGACGACGGCCGCAGCCGGCTCCAGTCGCAGCGACTCCTCCACCGCGACGGGCACCAGGTCGGGCTCGACCCTCACCCGGTCGAGCGCGGCGGGGTCGGCGAGCAGGTGCGTCACCAGGTTCGCGATCATCCCCTCGGTCGTCTCGATGCCGCCGAACATCATCACGGCCGCATTGGCCACGATCTCGTCGTCGCGCAGCGACCCGCGCGCCCCGGTGAGCACCGAGGACGCGTCGTGGCCGAGTCCACCGCGGACCGCGACGGCGAGATCGCGCATCGCCGCGATCTCCTCCCCCGTCGGCCGGTCGCCGGCGCTGAGCGCGGTCACCGCGGCGACGATGGCCGCGTACCAGCCCAGCACGGTGGGGACGTCGATGTCTCGCAACCCGAGCGTGTGCGCCACGACCGCCGTCGAGAGCGGGCCGGCGAACTCGGTCCGCAGGTCGGCGGCACGGGCGGGCCGGAGCCGGGCGACGAGGCCGGTCGCCAGCCGGGCGACCTCGCCGCCGAAGCGCTGCTCGAGCTCGGCGGCGCGGAACGGGGCCGCGAAAGGCCGACGGTGCCGACGGTGCTCGGCGCCGTCGGTCGACAGCATGCTCGCCCCCACCACCCGGGCGGTGGAGAAGCGTGGGTCCGCCACGGTGAAGTGGGCGGCGTCGCGCATGACCGCGAGCGCCGGTGCGTGCCCCGTGACCAGCCAGCCGTCGAGTTCGGCCAGCCGGGTGACCGGGGCGTGCGCGCGCAACCGGGCGAGTGCCGCCGCCGCGTCGGGCCCGGCCAGCTCGGCGAGTGTGACGTCCCGCGGGGTCTGCATCGGACCACGATCGTGGCACGTCCCGGTGGGGCAGGATCGACGGGTGTCCCGTCCCGACCCGCTGCCCTCCCCCGAGTACTTCACGGCGTCGGACGGGACGCGGCTCGCCTACCGGGAGCTCGGCGCGGGCCGTCCGGTGCTGCTCGTGCACGGCTTCTTCTCCTCGGGCACGGCCAACTGGATCGGCAACGGTCACGCCGCCGCGCTCGTCGCCGCCGGCCACCGGGTCGTGGTGCCCGATCTGCGCGGCCACGGGCGCAGCGCGACGCCGACCGACCTCGCCGCCTACCCGCCGGACGTCCTCGTGGACGACCTGGTCGTGCTGCTCGACCACCTCGGCCTCGCCGGCGACGACGATCTCGCCGCGGCGGGCTACTCCCTCGGCGCGCGCACCGTGGCCCGGTTGCTGCTGCGCGGCGTGCCCGTACGCCGCGCCGTACTCGGTGGCCAGGGTCTCGGCGCGCTCACGCACGTCGCCGGCAGCGCGCGCACCAGCGTCGCGCGTCACGTCCTCTCCGACGCGGCGGGGGGCGACCGCACCCCGGTGCAGCGCTGGTTCGCCCAGCAGTGGCGGCGCAAGGACGAGGCCACGCGGGCCGCGCTGCGGGCACTGCTCGCGTCGTCGGTGAGCACGCCGGCCGACGAGCTGCGCACGATCACGGTGCCCACGCTCGTCCTCACCGGGTCCGACGACGACGTCGCCGACGCTCGGGACCTCGCCACCACGCTGCCGCGCGCAGCGGTGGTCGAGGTGCCCGGCGATCACGTCACCGCCGCCGGCCGGCCCGAGGTCGCCGACGCGCTGGTCAACTTCCTCGACGGGGACGGCGGCCCGCGGTGAGGATGCCGCGGCCGTGGCCGCGTTCGCTGGGCAGTGCCGCCGCGCGGTTCGGTCTCGGATCGCGCGTGGTCGTGTACCTGACGCTGACCGTGCTCGTGGTGCAGCTGGCGGCGGGGGCGCGACGCGCGAACACCGACCAGGCCTCGGGTATCCGGGTCCTCGGCGCGAACCCCGCAGGAGTGGTGGCGCTGCTCGTCCTCGTGGTCGGTGTGTCGTGTTACGTCACGTGGCGGCTCGTCTCGGCATGGACCGACGGGGGCTCGGACGACACCGCGGCGCAGCGGTGGCTCGCGGCGGCCGAGGGACTGGGCTACCTGCCCTTCGGCTACATGGCGCTCGCGGTGCTGCTCGGCGACGACGCCGCCGCCAGCCAGGGGCCGCGGTACCGGACGCTGTCGGCCCGCATCATGCAGGATGCGGCGGGGCGCTGGCTCGTCGGCGCGGTCGGCGTGGTGGTGATCGTCGTCGGGCTGTTCCTGGGCTCGCAGGGCGTGCGCGCCTCGTTCCTCGACTCGCTGCACCTGCCGCCCGGCCGGCCCTGGCTCGGCCGCGCGGTACGCATCGCCGGGGGCGTCGGGTCGATCGGCCGCGGGCTGGTCTTCACGCTCGCCGGGGTGCTGGTCGTCTACGCCGCCGTCACCGCGGAACCGGCCAAGACCGGCGGCGTCGACGCCGCCCTCGACACCGTGCGGGCCGCGCCCTTCGGTCGCTACCTGTTGCTGGCGGCCGCCGTCGCGTTCGCCGCGTTCGCCCTGCTCACCCTCGCCGAGGCCGCGTGGCGCGAGGTCGGCGTCACCGCGGACGACGCCGGAGAACCGGACGACGCCGGCGAGCCGCAGGGGGTCCGCTAGTCGCGCCCCGTGCTGGTGCACACGCACACCCGGTTGCCGTCGGGGTCGGCCAGGATCGTGAACATGGGGGCGTGGCCGTCGTACACGAGGGTGCCGCCGGCGGCGACGGCCGCCGCGATGCGCTCGTCGGCGACCTCGGGAGCGAGCCAGAGGTCGAAGTGCCACCGCTGCCGCGGTGTCTCGTGCTCGTCGGTGATCTGGAACCACACGGCCGGCACGCGGTCGCTGGGGTCGAAGACCGAGTCGTACACGGTGTTGCCGGCGTCGCCGGTGAGCAGCGCCGCCCAGAACGGGCCGACCCGCTCGTGGCTCGGGGTGTCGAGGGCGAGCTCCAACTGGGCGACCTGTCTCGGCGCCGCGGTGAGGCCGCGTCGGCGCGCGATCTCGCTGATGCCGCGGGCACGGTCGACGTCGCGCGACGTGACCCACCGACCGTCCTCGACGGTGTACAGCGTGAGGTCGATCGAGCCGGGCCGCAGCCGCAGCTCGACACCGTCGGCCGCGCCGTCGACGACCGGCGCGACGTCGACGGCGAACGCGGCGCCGGCGGCGAGATCGTCGAGCAGGTAGCGGGCGTGTAGCCCCTGGCCGAGTGCGCGCCAGTCGGCGAGACCGGCGGCGACGATCTGACTGTTCCCGAGTCGCTCCATGGCGGCGAGTGTGACAGCGCCCACCGACAGCGGGGCGCGCGACGCGGCCTCGACCGCACATCGCCCCGGCCCGAGGTGGGCCGGGGCGACGACGTCCGGTCGGGTCAGCTGCCGATCGGGGTCGGGTCGGTGGGCAGCGGCGGCACGGGCAGCGAACCGTGGATCCGGTTCTGTGCCTGGCACTGGCTGGTGCAGTTGGTCGCGCCGGCCGAGAGCTCGATCGCGTCCTCCCCCAGCACGCCGCCCATGCGACCGCCGGACGCGACGCTCCACCGCGTGGTGCTGCCGTCCTGGAAGGTCTTGGTCGCGACCTGCGGGCTGTCCTTGCCGAGCAGCATCTGGTGGGCGCCCGGACCGGAGGCCACGGGGTCGAGCCCGTCCCCGAAGTTGATCTTGCCCGTGTACTGGTTGACGAAGTAGAAGAGCGTCGGGCCGAGCTTGTGCTCGATCGTGACGTTGGAGCCGAACTCCGGCTCCATCTGGAAGATGCCGCCGGTCGCGGAGTCCTTGGCCTGGACCTTCATCTTGCCGGCCGCCGTCGACACGATGGCGGTGAGCGTGTCGTCCTTGATCTCGAGCTGCGTGAGCGTCGGCCGGGCGAGCTGGGCGGCGGTCAGCTGGGGCACCTTCGACGCGAAGATCACCGTCGGCGAGGTGACCATGCGCTCGGCGGTGGGCGCCCCGGTGAGCGCGTAGTCGTACACGCCGAGCGT
The DNA here is from genome assembly GCF_900129455.1 of Jatrophihabitans endophyticus. Taxonomy (NCBI): domain Bacteria; kingdom Bacillati; phylum Actinomycetota; class Actinomycetes; order Jatrophihabitantales; family Jatrophihabitantaceae; genus Jatrophihabitans; species Jatrophihabitans endophyticus. The sequence continues at coordinate 151,476 of NZ_FQVU01000006.1, read as the reverse complement.
GGTGGTGTCGAAGTCGAAGCGGACGTTCACGCCGCGCACGGCGATGCGCCCGCCGACGGTCACGTCCTTGAGCTTGACGTCCTTGCCGGCGGCGGGGTTGTAGGTCGTGCCGTTGACGGTGGCGGCGAAGTCGCCGTTGCCGGTCGTCTTCGCCTCGGCGGTGGCGGGGGCGAGCAGCGCGAGCGCGCCGGCGGCGAGGGCCGCCGCGGCGACGCCCTGGGCGGCGGTGGTGCGGATGCGGGACATGCGGGGCTCCGTGGTGATCGGACGGGTGAGCCACCGACCGGGCGTCGGCGACGAAGATCAATCTCGTCGACCCGGGGTACGCCTCGCCATACGACCATCGCACTAGTACGTCGGGCCCGGCGAGATCCGTCGCACCCCGCGCTTGCGGACCCGACACCTCGTCTGTTAGCTTCTTGTTAGGCAGTTCGTCACCGGAATCGGGGGATTCGGGAGTCGGCCTCGGACCTGGTCCGTGTCTGCGCGAAGTGATGCTCGGGGGAACATCACGAAGCGACGCTTCGGGGGAACGTCGTACCCGCTGCAGCCTGCCGCACCACAACCTCCACGAACGGCGCGTCCCACCCGGGACGCGCCGTTCGTCGTTCACCGGACCCGCCGAGCTCCAGGCACTGGACGAACCCCGGCGCGGCCAGCGCAGGAGGATGGCCGGCGGGACGTCAGGCGGCGAGCGCCAAGGACTGCTGGTGCCGGGCGGCGTCCACCCGGCCGAGGCGCAGTGCGCAGCCGATGGCGAGCACGCAGCACAGGATCTGCAGCGCGACGAAACCGAGCGGCAGACCGAGCCCCAGCAGCAGACCGGACAGCCCGGGGCCGATCGCGGTCGCGAGCGTCTGCGCGCCGGTGACCGCGGCCAGGGTGCGGCCGGTGGCGCCGGCCGGGGCCAGGGTCGCGGCGAGCGGCGTCAGCACCGGCGCGAGCATCGTCTCGCCGACACTGAACAGCCCGTAGCCGGCGACGACGAACGTCCCACTGGCGCCGAGGTGCAGCATCGGCGCCGCCAGCACGACCCACACCCCGATCCACAGCACCGCACACGTCGCCAGGAGCACGGCCGGCGCCACCGTCCGCGTCAGCCGCACGACGGGGGCGGTGAGCGCGGCGACGAGCACCGTGTTGACGGCCACCGCGGTTCCGAGCGTGGTGGGTGCGACGTCGAGCACGCTGAGCGCGTACGCCGGCAGGCCGGAGTCGAACTGCGCGTAGCAGGCGAGCGTCAGCAGGACGGTCACGGCGAGCAGCCAGCGCACGGCGGGGACCTGGAGGACGCCGCGGTAGCCGGTCGTCGGCGCCGGCTCGTCGACGGCGAGGGCGGGCCGGGCGGTCCGGCTGGCCGCGATCGCCACCAGTACCGCACTCGCCGCACTGCACACTGCGGCGAACGCGTAGGCCGGGCGCGAGCCCGTGGGCACGGTCAGGTCGACGAGGTAGCCACCGACCATGCCGCCGACGGCGAGCCCGAGGTTCTGCCCGATGAACTGCCAGGCGAACGCGCCGCGGCGACGGGCGGCGGGCGTCAGCTCGAGGACGAGCACGGCCGTCGACGGTTGCACCACGGCCAGCGCGGCGCCGTACGCGAACGCCGCCGCCCACAGCGTCAGGGCCGTCGCGGCGTACGCCAGCGCGACGATGGCGAGCACCATGCCGAGGCGAGCGACGGTGGCGACCCGGACGGGACGGCTACGGTCGGCCAGCCGGCCGGCGAGCGGTGCGGCGACGAGCGCGCCGAGCGCGAAGGCGGTGAACGTGACGGCGGCGACGGACGCGCCGAGGTGGCGGGCGTCGGCGATGTCGGCGTAGAGGAACGGCAGGACGGCGCCCCAGCCGACCGCACCGAGGGACGAACCGACGAGGAGCACCGCCAGGCGACGGTGGGCAAAACGCATGATCGGGACCAACTTCGAATCTCAATGTTTCACTTCGAACTTCGATATCGAAGGTAACGATCGACGCGAACGGTTTCTTCCTGAGCCGTGTCGCCGGTGATCCCGTTCACCCCGGAGCCCGTCCCCGTAGGGTGCGACCATGACGCGCCGCACGCCGTGGGCCGAGTACGAACGCGCCGTGCGCGTCTACACCGACGCCGGCGCGGCCGAGACCGTGCAGCGCATCGTCACCGCCATGTCGCGCCTCGAACGCCGGCTCGACCTGTTCTACAGCGAGCGCTTCGACGCCATCGACATCTCGCGTACCGAATGGCCGGTGCTGCAGGCCCTGGCGATGGAGGGACGCCGCGGCGGCTCCCACCCGTCACGGCTGGCCGACGCCGCCGGCGTGACCGCGTCCACCATGACGCACCGGCTCGACCGCATGGTCGAGCGCGGGCTGGTGGAGCGCTCCCCCGACCCCGAGAACCGCACGCGCACCGTCGTGTCGCTCACCCGGGACGGCTGGGAGCTCTTCCGCCGCGCCGTCCTCGACGTCGAGTCCGACGAGGCCGGCGTCTTCGCGCCGCTCACCGATGCCGAGCGCACCACGCTGGCCGGCCTGCTCGAGAAGGCGCTCGCCGGCCAGGACACCGACCACCATCACCGTCGCCGCCCGCGCTGACCCTCCGTGTGGAGCCACCGGGCCCGGCCGCTACGCGACATCGACGGGACCAAGCAGCCGATCGCCGCGGCTCGTTCGATCGACGTCCTCGCGTCGACCATCCCGAGGCCGTGCGAGCTGACCGATCGGTACCGGCCGACGTGTACGTCGGCCCGCTGCTCCTCGAGTCGCGCGGCGTCGAACAGCCGCGAAGCGATCGGCGTCGTCGTCGCAGCACGACGGAAGGAGCGGGTCAGCGCGGCCGGCTCCGGGTGTCGTCCGGCGCGACGCCGTCTCCGCGGGCCTGGCGAGCGAGGTCGAACGCGAGGGCCGCGGCCTGTACGGCCGCCTCGTTCTCACCTGATCGGTTCACGCTGGTCATGAGGCGCGCGAAGACGCCGAGCAGCACGCCGGCGACGACCGAGACCAACGGCCCTTTCAGGTGCCAGTCGTCCAGCGGGGCCATGGCGACGCCGATCGACACGAACAGCGCGCCGAGGCCGTACAGCATCCCGTCGTAGGTGCGGCCCGCGCTGTCGCGGGAACGGACCATCAGGCTGCGCCCGTCCGCGGTCGGGGCAAGGAGCACCCGGCCGAGCTCACCGTACGAGCTGCTCGCATGGGCGAAGGTCACGCGGTAGGGGCCGCCGGGCTTGGACCGCTTGGCCACGCGTGTCGTCGCCACACCCGAGTTGCGGACGGTACGGCGCGCGAACGCGCGATCCAGATCACCGATCGTGACGTCGTTCGGTATCGGTACCAGGGTGGAACGCACCATCTGTCGTCATGCCTCCGCGCCGTCGAAGAGCTCGTTTCTCGTGGCAGCCGGCCGGCTGCGCCCCCCGTCACACCTGACACGCACGAGCTGCACCCCCGGGCGCGTCTGCCGCCCGCACCGCACAGGCCGCCCGCACCGCATAAGCGGCGTCGAGGGATCAACCTCGGCGTTGAGTGTGGCCTATCGGCTGTCCTCCCGCTCGCGCAGGAGTTCGTTCCACGGCACGGTCTGACGCATCACGAGGTCGCGCTCCGCGCGCACCGACGGGAGCGGTCACCGTCGGTCGGGCCGGGCACGCGCCGACGGTCCCGCGCCGGCTCGCCGCTCAGACATTGCTGCGGGACTCGGCCGGATCGCGTCACGAATAGGCGTCGCGCCGGTGGCGGATGGAGATGATCCGAACGACGACGATGTCGTCGTAGATCTCGTAGATGATCCAAAACTCCCCCCGACGCGCGGAGTACCGGCCGGCCAAGTGATCGCGCAGCGGCTTGCCGACGCGATGAGGATCGAGGGCGAGCACGTCGCGCAGAAAGTTCGCGCAGGCAGCGGCAACCGCCTCCGGCAGAGTATGGGTCAGCGCGCGTCGAGCAGCCGGCGCCAGCTCGACCCGATAGGTCACGCCGGCAGCCGCCCCAGGGTCCGCATCTCCGCCTCTACCTCGTCCAACGTCGACACGTTGCCGCCGGCGATGTCCGCGTCGGCCCGCCGGATCTCAGCCATCGCTTCGGCGTCGCCGAGTATGTCCAGAGTCTCCATGAACGAGTCGTAGTCATCGGCACTCATGATCACCGCCGCCCTGCGTCCGTTCCGGGTGACCTCGACTCGTTCGTGCGTGCGTACCGCGTCCTCCACGAGCTTGGAGAGCTGGGCACGAGCCTCGGCGAGCGGCACGGTCGTCATGTACGGAATTCTAGCGCCTTGGACGCCGGTCGCCGCCGTCAACAGGGCACGAACCGGAAGTATCTCGAGTCGTCGCTGTACCGGTGCGGCGCAACGAGCCGCAGCCCGTCACGGCCGGGAGATGCCACCGTCGAGCCGTCAGGCCACGCGTTCCCTCGCTACACGTTGAAGCGGAACTCGACGACGTCGCCGTCGCTCATGACGTAGTCCTTGCCCTCGATGCGGACCTTGCCGCGCGACTTGGCCTCGGCCATCGAGCCCGCGTCGACCAGCTCGTCGTAGGAGACGACCTCGGCCTTGATGAAGCCGCGCTCGAAGTCGGTGTGGATGACGCCGGCGGCCTGCGGTGCGGTGGCGCCGGCCTTGATCGTCCAAGCGCGTGACTCCTTGGGCCCGGCGGTGAGGAAGGTCTGCAGGCCGAGGGTGTCGAAGCCGACGCGGGCGAGCTGGTCGATGCCGGACTCCGCCTGCCCCATCGACTGCAGCAGCTCCAGGGCCTCCTCGGCGTCGAGCTCGATCAGCTCGGCCTCGGTCTTGGCGTCGAGGAAGATCGCCTCGGCCGGCGCGACGAGCGCGCGGAGCTCGTCGGTGAACGGTTGGTTGTCGAGCTCGTCGGGGTCGACGTTGAACACGTAGAGGAACGGCTTCGTCGTCATCAGGGTGAGTTCGCGCAGGGGCGCGACGTCGACACCGGCGGCGTAGAGCGTCTTGCCCGTCTGCAGGATGTCGATCGCTTCCTTCGCCGCCGCCAGGACGGACGCACGGTCCTTGTGCAGCCGGGCGTCCTTCTCCAGCCGCGGCGTGGCGTTCTCGAGCGTCTGCAGGTCGGCGAGGATCAGCTCGGTGTTGATGGTCTCGATGTCGGCGGCGGGATCGACCTTGCCGTCGACGTGGACGACGTTGGGGTCGCCGAACGCGCGGATGACCTGGCAGATGGCGTCGGCCTCGCGGATGTTGGCGAGGAACTTGTTGCCCAGACCCTCGCCGGTGCTGGCGCCGCGGACGATGCCGGCGATGTCGACGAAGCTGACCGTGGCCGGCACGACCTTGGCCGAGTCGAAGAGCGTGGCCAGGACGTCGAGGCGCTGGTCCGGCACGCCGACCACGCCGACGTTCGGGTCGATGGTGGCGAACGGGTAGTTCGCGGCCAGGACGTCGTTCTTGGTCAGGGCGTTGAACAGCGTCGACTTCCCGACGTTGGGCAGGCCGACGATCCCGATGGTGAGACTCACGTGGCGCGAGTCTACGGCCCGGACGACGTCCGACTGCCGTCAGCAGCCGTGGCCCGCCGACCGCAGCTCCATGACCATCCGGTTGACGTCGACGTCCTTGGTCCGTGTGAACGCCCCCACCCGCACCTGCAGTGAGCGGCTCGCCCAATACTCGCTGCGGCACCCCTGCCAGTGGTCGGCGGTGCGGAGGGTGAAGCGGAGGGTGCGGACGCCGCCCGGCGGCATCACCGCGGAGCCCGTGCAGTAACCGACTGCGCGGGCGTGCTCGACCGCTCGGAGACGACGTCGGTCACGACGCGGAGTCGTGACAGCGGACGAGCCCGGGGCACCGGCCCGGCGCGTCGGAGCACGAAACTGTCGGACCCCGGTGTGAGCATCGAACACATGGACGTCGCCGTGGTGCTGCTCGTGGTCGTGATCGCCGCGCTGATGCTCGGTGCGGGCATGCTCGTCGGCCGCTACCGGGCCGAGGCCGCCGGACGCGCCGCCGTCGCCCGGGCCGAGGCCGCCGGACGCGACGCGGCCGCCCAGGCCGAGGCCGCCGGACGCGACGCGGCCGCACGGGCCGAGGCCGCCGGGCGCGACGCGGTGACCCGGGCGCAGGGCGAGACGCACGCCGCCCGCACCGAGGTCGCGCGGTTGACCGCGGTGCTGGAGTCCGAACGCGCGGCCGCCCGTGAGCGGGCGGATGCCGACGTCTCCACCGAGGCCCGCATCCGCGAGGCCTTCGACTCACTGGCCGGGCAGGCGCTCGAGCGCAACAACCAGGCCTTCGCCCAGCTCGCCGAGGCCCGCCTCGCGACCGCGAAGGAGGGTGCCGACGGCGAGCTCGCCAAGCGACAGATCGCCATCGAGGCGCTGGTCACGCCGTTGCGCGACTCGCTGGCCAAGGTCGAGCAGCAGCTGAACGCGGTCGAGCGCGACCGCGCGGGCTCCTACGCCGGCCTGCTCGAACAGATCGGCTCCATGCGCCAGACCAACGAGCAGCTGCGCACCGAGACGCACCAACTGGTCACGGCGCTGCGCGCGCCCCAGGTGCGCGGCGCGTGGGGCGAGATGCAGCTGCGCCGCACCGTCGAGGCCGCCGGGATGACCGAGCACATCGACTTCGTCGAGCAGCACACCGTGCAGGGCGACGACGGGCGGCTCCGCCCCGACATGGTGGTGCAGCTGGTGGGCGGCAAGAACGTCGTCGTCGACTCGAAGGTCGCGTTCAGCGGCTACCTCGAGGCCATGGAGGCCCGCGACGACGCCACCCGCGCCGCCCGCTTCAAGGCACACGCCCGGCACCTGCGCACCCACGTCGACCAGCTGGCGGCCAAGGGCTACCACCAGCACGTCACGCCGTCGCCGGAGTTCGTGGTGTGCTTCGTGCCGGCCGACGCCTTCCTCGACGCCGCGCTGCGCGAGGACCCGACCCTGCAGGAACGCGCCTTCGACCAGAACGTGGTGCTCGCGACGCCCTCGACCCTGGTCGCCCTGCTGCGCACCATCGCCTACACGTGGCGGCAGGAGGCGCTGGCGTCGAACGCGGCCGAGGTGCACCGCCTCGGCCGCGAGCTGTACGGCCGGCTGTCGACGATGGGCAAGCACTTCGACAAGCTGGGCCGCTCGCTCAACGGTGCGGTCGGCGCGTACAACGACGCCGTCGCCTCGGTGGAGAGCCGGGTCTTCGTCACGGCGCGCCGCATGGTCGACCTCAAGGTGGTCGAGCCCACCGACGAGCTGATCGCCCCGCGCCAGGTCACCGAGACCACCCGCACCGTGCAGGCCGAGGAGATCGCGGGCCAGCGGCTGGTGACGCTACCCAAGGCATCACGCGTCCCGGCCGGGCAGGACGAGCTGCCGGTCACCCAGGACGCGCAGCGCGCCACCTCCTGATCGCCCGCCGGCCGGTCCCGGTCGGCGGCCGGCACGGCACGATGGTGCGGTGCTGTCGTCCCTCGCCCCGGCCCGGCGCCGCGTCGTGCTCGCCGCGCTCACCGCAGCGGTGGTCGCGGCGGTGGGGGCGGTCGCGGCGATCGTGGTCGTGGTCGCCGCCGACGGCGACCACGACGACGAGTCCGGCACCGCCGCCGTCGGCCAGGACCGGCTCGGGCCGGTCGTCCTCGTCCCCGGGTACGGCGGGTCCACCACCGGCCTCGACGTGCTGGCCCGCACGCTGCGCGAGCGTGGGCGCGACGTCTCGGTGTTCCCGCTGCCCGGTGACGGGCGTGGCGACCTCGACGCCCAGGCGGTCGCCCTCGGCCGGACCGTGAGCACCGTGCGGGCCCGCCACGACGGCGCCGCCGTCGACGTCGTCGGCTACTCCGCCGGCGGCGTCGTCGCCCGGCTGTGGGTGGCCGACCACGGCGGCGACCGCGCCGCCCGGCGCGTGCTGACGCTGGGCTCGCCACACCACGGCACCGACATCGCCGCGCTCGCCGGGTCGACCCTCCCCGGCGCCTGCCCGGTCGCCTGCCGGCAGCTCGCCCCGGACAGCACGCTGCTCGCCGACCTGAACGCCGGCGACGAGACCCCGGCCGGGCCGACCTTCGTCTCGGTGTGGACGACGCACGACGACGTCGTCGTCCCCGCCTCGTCGGCCCGGTTGGCCGGCGCGGTCAACCTGACGGTCCAGAGCGTGTGTCCGGGGGACGCCGTTCGGCACGCGGGACTGCCGAGCGACCCCCGGGTCGGCTCGATCGTGCTGAGCGAGCTCGCCGCGGGACCGCCGGCGCGGGCGGCCACCGTCGCCTGCTGACGACCGGGCGCGGACCGACGCGTCAGCTGGTGATGTCCTTCGTCGCGAAGTTGGCCCACGCGACACCGAGGAACACCGCTACGTAGACCAGTTGCAGCAGCGCGCCACGCTCGACGTCCCGCCACAGGATGGGGTCGCGGAACAGGTCGACGAACGAGAGCCAGTAGCGCGTCGGCAGGTAGGGCTGCAGCGGCCGGGCGGCGTCGAGGGTGAGCAGCAGCGACGAGCCGATCAGGAACGCGAGCGCACCCAGCGTCGCGCCGAGCGGCGAGTCGGTGAACGTCGACAACAGCAACGCCATGGCCGCAACACCCAGCATCGACAGCGCCACGAAGGCCATGGCCAGCGCAGTGCGCACGACGAGCTGCCCCGCCGACAGGTCACTGCCCGAGACCGTCACCAACGACGTCGCCGCCGTCTCGGGATGCGTGCCGAGCACGAACGTCCCGACCACGTAGCCGACGCCCGCGACAAGGACCACGGCGACGACGGTGAAGGCCAGCACCGTCACCAGCTTGGCGACGAGCAGCCGGGTACGTCCGGCCGGGCGGGCTATCAGGTAGCGCAGGGTCCCCGCCTGCGCCTCGCCCGCCACCGAGTCGCCGGCGACGACCGCCACCGCGATCGGCAGGAACAGCGGCAGCACGATGGCCAGCGCGGCGACCGCGAACAGCTGCCCGTTCGCCACGACCGCGGACAGGAACGCCGGTCCCTCGCCCGGGCGGGGCGCGATGTCGGTGACGGCGAGCAGGACGGCGACCACCGTGGGCAGCGCGTTGAGCAGGACGAGGGTCAGCCAGGTACGCGGCCGCCGGGCCAGCTTGGACAACTCGACGGCGATCACGGGGCCGTCCTCGCCGGAACGCGGTCGGCGCTCCCGCCGGAGCGCTGCAGCACGACCTCCTCCAGGGTGTGGTGCTGCACGACGAGCCCGGTGACGGGAACGCCCGCGGCGACCAGCCGCGCGTTGAGCTCCGCCGCGTCGTCGGCCCGGACCCACAGCGTGTCGCCGTCGCGCCGCTCCACCCGGTCGCCGAGGTCGCGCGCGGCGTCCTCCGCGGCGGCGGTCCGCACCTCGACCAGGCCGGTCGGCCGCCGCAGCGCCGAGAGCGAGTCCTGGACGACGAGCCGGCCGCGGTCCAGCACGCCGACCCGCGTGCACAGCTGCTCGATCTCGGCGAGCAGGTGGCTCGACACGAAGACCGTCGTGCCCGCCGCGTTGAGGGCGAGCAGCAGCTCGCGCATCTCGTGGATGCCCTGCGGATCGAGCCCGTTCGTCGGCTCGTCGAGGATCAGCAGCTCCGGCGAGCGCAGCAGCGCGGCGGCGATGCCGAGCCGTTGCCGCATGCCCAGCGAGAACGCCTTGACCGGCCGGCGGCCGATGCCCCCCAGCCCGACCTGGTCGAGCGCGGCGGCGACACGGTCGTCGCGCGTGCGTCGGGCCGCGCGACCGCCGGGGCCGGCGGCGTCGATCAGGGCGAGGTTCGCGCGCGCGGGCAGATGCCCGTACGCGGCCGGCCCCTCGACCAGGGTGCCGACCCTCGGCAGCACCCGCCGCGCCGCGCGCGGCATGGGCTCGCCGAACAGCCGCAGCTCCCCGGAGGTCGGCAGCACAAGACCCAGCAGCATCCGCACGGTCGTCGTCTTGCCGGACCCGTTCGCGCCGAGGAAGCCGTAGACGTCGCCCGCGCGGACGTCGAGGGCGATGTCGTCCACCGCCCGCACCCGGCCGAACAGCTTCGTCAGTCCGCGGGTCTCGATCACCGCGCGGGCCTCGTCGCGGCCCGCGCCGGCGGCAGGTCCCGCGCCGCGGCCCGCAACGCCGACGGCGAGAGCGTCCCGGCCAGCAGCCAGCGCGACCCGTGCCCCGTCGGTGGGGACAGCTGCAGGCGCAGCGGGCCGATGCCGGCCGCGATGCCCGACTCGTCCTCGACCGCGCCCGGCGCTGCCCGGACGACGGGGACGACGCGGTCGGCCACCCGTGGCCGCATCGGGATCGCCACCACGAGCGTCAGGCCCCGGCCGTACACGCCGACCGCGCCGAGGTCGAGATCGGTGCGGCGGGGCAGCCCGGCCAGCCGCGCGGGCGGCACGGCGCCGCTGAACCGGTCGATGACCGAGACGATGTCGACGTCGTCCTCCTGCGTTGCCACCCCATCGGGCGGTGTGAACGCGATGGTGCCGGCCGGCGGGCGGGCGACGGTGAGATCGAGGAACGACGTGCTCAGCACCGGGCCGCCCGAGCCGGCCGCGCCGCGGGCGTGCACGTCGACGCGGACGGGAAGCCCGCTCGCCGGGAGTGCCCAGACGTCCACGTGGTCCAGGGTCGAGCGCCGGTCGGTGACCCGCAGCCGCAGGCCGTCGGTGCGCTCCCCGGCCACGCGCCGACCGGGGATGGCCGACACCTCGTCCGCCCGGGCCTCGCCGAGGAGCCGTCGCGCCAGACCCGGCGGCACCAGGTCGTCCGGGCGCGGTGCGCGGACCGTCGGACGGAGGGTCGAGCGCCGTAGCGAGCCCGTCTCGTACTCCCACTGCCACAGCGCGCCCCCGGTCTCGCGCAGGCCGCTCTCCCCGGTCGCCTTGATCCGGTCCACGCGCCAGTCGTCGGCGTCGCGCCACCAGACCCGCAGCTGCGAGGTCTCGGCGAGGACGGTCGCCAGCGGCGCGAAGATCCCGGTGACGCCGGCACCGGCCGTCGGCACCGCGAGCGTGCTGTGCGACTCGGCGAAGCCGGAGTAGCCGACGCCGGCGGATCCGGCGATGCGGGCGAGCAGCGTCCGCACCCCGACGGGCGTCCCCTCCCCCGGCAGGAGCCGGGCGACGAGCGGCAGCGACACCACACCGACCGTGGCCGCGGCGACCACGACCCACCGCCAGCTCCGCCTCATGCCTCACCGTACGTCGGGCGGGACGGACGGGTTCATCGGCCGCTGCGAGACCGCCGATCGACCCGACCGGCGCCCCGCTCCCCCTGAGAACTCGGGTGCGCGTCCTGCGGTCCGGTCTCAGTCGCGCCGGGTACCGTGACCGAAAGGTTACCCGCCCCGTCCTCCCCTCCCCCGTCGACAGGAGAACCGCGTGTCCGGTCCGTCCGCCCCTGGCGGCTGGTCGTCCGCCGCCGACGACGGTTGGGGACCCTCGACCGCCGTGCGCGGTGGAACGGCACGCAAACCGGCACGCGGCGAGCCGTCGCGGGGGAACCGGGACGGCGGACACGGCACGACGCCGCCGGCCGACCCGCGGGCGCGTGCCTCGCAGCGGCGGCCGAGCGACGACTGGTCCCCGGCGGGGCCGGCCTCGCGCGACCAGCAGCGCGCCAACCGCGCCGCCGAACGGTCGGTCCGTGACCTCGAGGCGCAGCGGAACGCCGCGGCGCGCCCGCCGGAGCGCGGGCTGCCGGCCTGGGCGGCCCTGGTCGTCCTCGTCGTCATCGCGATCGCGGGTGGGCTCATCGACACCATCGGCTCGATCGAGGTGCAGGGCGGCTTCAACATCGGCATCGTCGCCGCGTCGGTCATCGCGATCCTCGTCGTCAAGCGGTCGCACATGTTCCCGGTCGTCATCGCGCCGCCGATCGTCTACACGCTCGGCGCCGCGTTCCAGTACACGCTGCGGGCGAGCGGCGGCAACGCCACCAAGGCCAAGCTCGACGCGGCCGCGAACTACCTCGTCTACGGCTTCCCCGCCATCGCCGCCGCCACGGCCGCCGTGCTCATCATCGCGGGCATCCGCATGATCATCCGGAAGTAGCGCGCGCCCGCAGCTCGCGGCGCAGCTCCTGCGGGAGCGCGAACGTCAACCGCTCCTCGGTGTGGCTCACCTCGGTGATGCCGTCGTAGCCGTGCTCGCCGAGCCAGCCGACGACCTCGGAGACCAGGATCTCGGGCACCGACGCGCCCGAGGACAACCCGATGGTCGCGACCCCGTCGAGCCAGGCGGGGTCGATCGCCGCCGCGTTCTCGACGAGGTGCGCGGCACGCGCGCCGGCCGCGCTGGCCACCTCGACCATCCGCACCGAGTTCGAGGAGTTGCCCGACCCGACGATGAGGAACAGGTCGGCCTCGGGCGCGATCTTCTTCACCGCGGCCTGCCGGTTCTGCGTCGCGTAACAGATGTCGTCCGACGGCGGGGCCTGCAGCTTCGGGAAACGCTGCCGCAGCGCGTCGACCGTCTCCATGGTCTCATCGACCGACAGCGTCGTCTGGGACAGCCACACCACCTTGTCCGGGTCGCGGACCTCCACCGCGGCGACCGACTCCGGGCCGTCGACGAGCGTGATGTGCTCGGGGGCCTCGCCACTGGTGCCGATGACCTCCTCGTGGCCGTCGTGGCCGATGAGCAGGATGTCGTAGTCGTCCTTCGCGAAGCGCCGCGCCTCGTGGTGGACCTTGGTGACCAGCGGGCAGGTGGCGTCGATCGTGCGCAGCCCGCGCGCCGCCGCCTGCTCGTGGACCTCGGGCGCGACCCCGTGCGCGGAGAAGACGACGGTGGCGCCCTCGGGCACCTCCGCGTTCTCCTCGACGAAGACCGCGCCGCGCTCCTCGAGGGCACGCACCACGTGGAGGTTGTGGACGATCTGCTTGCGGACGTAGACCGGAGCGCCGTAGTGCGCCAGGGCGTGCTCGACGGTCTGGACGGCCCGGTCGACACCGGCGCAGTAGCCGCGCGGCTTGGCCAGCAGGATGCGTTTTCCGGCACCGGCAGGCTGGGTCGGCGATGTGGACGTCATACCTGCGATGGTACGGACGCAGCCGATGCGGCACTGTGGTGTCATGCACCTTCCCGCGCCGCTGCGTGCCGCCGTCGGGCTCGTCGCCTCGGCGGCCGACGAGGTCAAGCACCTGCCCGATCGTGCCGTCGAACTGCCGATGCTGGCGGTGAGCACGGCGCTGCAGATGTCGTTGCGCGCGCAGCAGCGCTACGCCCGTCTCGCCGCCCGCGGCGAGGAGGTGCTGAACGGTGGCCGCGCCGGCGAGGACCCGCCGCCCTGGGCGACCTTCGACGAGCCGGTCTCGGCCGACGACCTGCGCCGCGCGGCGCTGACGCAGCTCGACAGCCTCGCTGACGGCGGTGACGCGTCCGCGGCCGGGCGGATGTTCGACGAGCTCTTCGGCGTCGACGACCCCACTTCGGGCGCAGCGGGCGCAGCGGGCCGCCCTCGCGACGACCGGTCGGCCGACGAGGACGGTGGAACGGGGGCCACGGTGACGCCGATCTCGGCCCCGGCCCGCAAGAGCCCCGGCACGAAGACCCCTCGCAAGACGTCGCGCAAGACGGCCGCCCGCAAGACCGTGGCACCGGCCAAACCGGCCGGCCGGCCCGCGACGAGCGCGACGAGCGCCACGAGCGCCACGAGCGCCGCCGCGAAGACCCCCGCGAAGAACCCCGGCAAGCGGGCGGCACCCGACGTCACGCCCGCGAACCCGACCATCGCCGACGGCCAGTCCGTCGCCGACGCCGACACCACCGACACCCCCACCAGCGACACCCCCACCAGCGACACCCCCACCACCGACACCTCCACCGCCGACCAGGGCAAGCAGGTCAACGCGCCGCGGCACGCTCCCCCGTCGAAGTTCGACCGGGCCGACGACCCGACCGACGACCCGACCGACGACGGGCCGAGCGGCTCGCCCGCCTGACCGTGGCCAGGCTCACGACGTCCGCCGACGCCCCCGTCCCGGTCCGGGTCGTCGCGCTGCGGCTCGGTGAGTGGATCGCCCGGCTGGGCGAGATCTGGGTCGACGGCCAGGTGGCCCAGCTGAACCGCCGTCCCGGGATGGCGACGCAGTTCCTCACCCTGCGCGACCCGGACGCCAACGTCTCGTTGAGCGTGACCTGTCCGCGGGGCGTGCTGCCCGACGCGGTCGGTGAGGGGTCGCGCGTCGTCCTGCGGGCGCGGCCGGACTTCTGGCTCGAACGCGGCACGCTGAGCATGCGGGCCCTCGAGGTCCGCCAGGTCGGCCTCGGCGAGCTGCTGGCCCGCCTCGAGGCACTCAAGCGACTGCTCGCCGCCGAGGGCCTGTTCGCGTCGACGCGCAAACGACCGCTGCCCTTCCTGCCCCGTCGGATCGGCCTCATCACCGGTCGGGCGAGCGCCGCCGAGCGCGACGTCGTCGAGAACGCGCACCGGCGGCTGCCCGGGGCCCGCTTCCGCGTCGAGAACGTCGCCATGCAGGGCACGAACGCCGTCACCGAGGTCGTCGACGCGCTCTCCCGGCTCGATCGCGACCCCGAGGTCGAGATCGTCGTGATCGCGCGTGGCGGCGGCAGCGTCGAGGACCTGCTGCCGTTCAGCAACGAGAGCCTGGTGCGCGCCGTCGCCGACGCGCGCACACCGGTCGTCAGCGCGATCGGGCACGAGACCGACACCCCGCTGCTGGATCTCGTCGCCGACCTCGCGGCGTCCACCCCGACCGACGCGGGCAAGCGGATCGTCCCCGATCTCGCCGACGAGCTCGGCGAGATCGCCGCGTTGCGCCGTCGCTCGCGAGCCTTCGTCCACGCTCGGATCGACCGCGAGACCGAGGTGACGGCCGGACTGCCGCAGCGGCTCCGACACACCGTGCGACAACGGCTGGCCCGCGAGGTCGACGAGATCGCGGCCGCGCGGGACCGGTGCCGCCGGCGCGTTGCCGCGCTCGTCGAGCAGAGCCGGGCCGATCTCGGGCACCTCCGGGCCCGGGTGCGCACGCTCTCGCCGCAGGCCACGCTCGAACGGGGGTACGCGGTGGTCCGCACCGACGACGGCACGGTGGTGCGCGAACCCGCCCAGGTCGACGGCCGACTGCGCGTGCGCGTGGCGCGTGGCGAGTTCGAGGTCGACCCCGCGTAGGGTCGGGTCCGCCATGACCACGGAGCCCATCGCCTACGAGGCGGCCCGCGCCGAGCTGCGCGACATCGTCGCCAAGCTCGAGGGCGGCGGCCAGTCGCTCGAGGAGTCGCTCGCGCTCTGGGAGCGCGGCGAGGAGCTCGCCGACATCTGCCGGCGCTGGCTCGAGGACGCGGGCGACCGCCTGGAACGGTCCATCGCCGAGCACGACTCGGACGCGGGCGACGGGAACGGCTCCGGCTGAGCGGCGCCCGCCCCGGGTGTGGCACCGGACTCGTCCGTACGACTCCGGCCCGTAACGAACGGTCTGCCAAGATTGGTCCGGTCAGCCGGTAGTGCCCAGAGGAAGGCCCGCGATGTCCGACGGACTCCCCGACACCTCGTACAGCGTCCCGCCCGAGCTCGCCGTGGGGCGCCAGGCTCCCGACCGCAACCTCGCCCTCGAGCTCGTCCGGGTCACGGAGGCCGCCGCGATGGCCGCCGGCGCGTGGGTCGGCAGCGGCGACAAGAACGGCGGTGACGGCGCCGCCGTCGACGCCATGCGCGCGCTCATCGGCACCGTCTCGATGAACGGCGTCGTCGTCATCGGCGAGGGCGAGAAGGACGAGGCGCCGATGCTCTACAACGGCGAGAGCGTCGGGGACGGCACCGGAGCGCTGTGCGACGTCGCCGTCGACCCCATCGACGGCACCACGCTGATGGCGAAGGGCATGCCGAACTCGATCGCCGTCATCGCGGTCTCCGAGCGCGGCACGATGTTCGACCCGTCCGCGGTGTTCTACATGGAGAAGATCGCCGCCGGACCCGAGTGCGCCGACGCCATCGACATCACTGCGCCGGTCGCCGAGAACATCGCGCGGGTGGCCAAGGCCAAGCACGGGCACCCCGAGGACGTCACCGTCTGCATCCTCGACCGCCCGCGGCACGACGACCTCGTGCGCGAGGTCCGCGAGGCGGGGGCGCGCATCCGCTTCATCAGCGACGGCGACGTCGCCGGCGCCATCTCGGCCGCCCGCCCCGGGACCGGCGTCGACCTGCTGCTCGGCATCGGCGGCACGCCCGAGGGCATCATCGCCGCCGCCGCGCTGCGCTGCATGGGCGGCGTCATCCAGGCGCGGCTCTGGCCGCAGGACGACGCCGAGCGGCAGAAAGCCCTCGACGCGGGCCACGACCTCGACCGCGTGCTGCGCACCGAGGACCTCGTCAGCGGCGAGGACATCTTCTTCTGCGCCACCGGGGTCACCGACGGCGAACTGCTGCGCGGCGTGCGCTACTTCGCCGACTCCGTGCAGACCGAGTCGATCGTGATGCGCTCGAAGTCGGGGACGATCCGGCTCGTCGACTCGCTGCACCAGCTCAACAAGCTGCGCGCCTACTCGGCGGTGGACTTCAGCAAGAGCTGACGCGGATACCCGCTGGTGGGGGCGGGGGAAGACCGCCGACGTGACCACTCACGCCGGCGGCACGGGGCTGCTGCGCACGAAACCCGTCGACGACGTCCTGGAGCAGGGCGAGGGCAAGGGCAGCGGCCTGCGCAAGCGGCTCGGCGTGCTGGACCTCACCGGTTTCGGCGTCGGCATCGTCATCGGCACCGGGATCTTCACGCTCACCGGCGTCGAGGCGAAGGACAGCGCCGGGCCCGCGGTCGTCGTGTCGTTCGTGATCGCCGGGATCGTCGCGCTGCTCGCCGCGCTCTGCTACGCCGAGCTCGCCAGTGCCGTGCCCACCGCGGGCAGCGCCTACAGCTACGCCTACGCCACCATCGGCGAGATCGTGGCCTGGATCATCGGCTGGGACCTGCTGCTGGAGTTCGTGCTCGGCTCGTCCGTCGTCGCGCGCGGCTGGTCGGGCTACCTGCAGAACCTGTTCGACCTGCCGACCGCCGTCTTCGGCGAGGACTCCACGGTCAACCTGGGCGCGGTGGCGATCGTCGCCGTCCTCGCGGTCGTCGCGATCACCGGCATCAAGCAGTCGGCCTGGCTCACCAACGTCCTGGTCGTCGTCAAGGTCGCCATCTGCCTGTTCGTCATCGTGGCGGGGGCGTTCTTCCTGAGGTCGGACAACCTGCGACCGTTCGTGCCACCCGCCGGACCGGCCGACAGCGAGAGCGGGCTGGCGCAGCCGGTCGTGCAGGCGCTCTTCGGCGCGCCGTCGTCGTTCGGCGTCGCCGGGGTCGTCTCCGCGGCCGCCGTCGTCTTCTTCGCCTACACCGGGTTCGAGGCGGTCGCCAACCTCAGCGAGGAGACCGAGCGTCCGGCCCGCGACATGCCGCGCGGCCTGATCGCGACGCTCGTCGTCGCGACCGTCCTCTACGTCGGCGTCTCCTTCGTGCTCACCGGCATGCAGAGGTACACCCGGCTCAACGCCGGCTCGCCGTTGGCGTCGGCGTTCGACTCGGTGGGGGCGAGCTGGGCGGGCACGCTCGTGTCGATCGCCGCCGTCTGCGGTCTCACGTCGGTCATCCTCGTCGAGCTCGTCGGCCTGGGCCGCATCGGCTTCGCCATGGGGCGGGACCGACTGCTGCCCGAGGCCGTCGCGAAGGTCGAGCCACGGACGGGTACCCCGGTCCGCTTCACCGTCCTCGTCGCCGCCATGATCATGATCATCGGCGGGCTGGTGCCGCTGGCCGACCTCGCCGACCTGGTGAGCATCGGCGCGCTGTCGGCGTTCACGATCGTGTCGGTGGCCGTGCCGCTGCTGCGACACACCCGCCCGGAGCTCGAGCGGCCGTTCCGGGTGCCGTTCTCCCCCGTGCTGCCCGTCGTGTCGGCGCTCGCGTGCCTGTACCTCAGCCTGAACCTGTCGGTCGAGACGTGGCTGCGCTTCGCGGTGTGGCTGGCGATCGGCATGGTCGTGTACTTCGGGTACGGACGGCGTCACGCCCGTCTCCGCACCCGGACGCGCACCTGACGCTGCCCGCTAGGGTCGGCGGCATGAGCGACGAGACCGAGTACCGCATCGAAAAGGACTCGATGGGCGACGTCCGGGTGCCGAGGGACGCGAAGTGGCGGGCGCAGACCCAGCGTGCGGTGGAGAACTTCCCCATCTCCGGCGCGCCGATCGAGCGCGAGCTCATCGCGGGCCTCGCGACCATCAAGGGCGCCGGGGCACGGGTGCGGGCGCAGCGCGGGCTGCTCGACGCCGCCAAGGCCGAGGCGATCCACGCCGCCGCCGTCGAGGTCGCGCGCGGCGACTGGGACGCCGAGTTCCCCATCGACGTCTTCCAGACCGGCTCGGGCACGTCGTCGAACATGAACACCAACGAGGTGCTCGCGACCCTCGCGGCCGAGAAGCTCGGTGCGGCCGTCCATCCCAACGACGACGTCAACGACCCGCTGTCGAGCAACGACCAGTTCCCCTCGGCGATCCACGTCGCGGCCACCAAGGCGACGAGCACGGACCTGCAACCCGCGCTCGACCACCTCGCCGCCGCGTTGGCGGGCAAGGCCGAGGAGTTCGCGGCCGTCGTCAAGGCCGGCCGGACGCACCTCATGGATGCGACCCCGGTGACGCTCGGCCAGGAGTTCGGCGGCTACGCCGCGCAGGTGCGCTACGGGATCGAGCGCCTCGACGCGGTCCTGCCGCGCGTGGCCGAACTGCCGCTGGGCGGCACCGCCGTCGGCTCGGGCATCAACGCACCGATCGGGTTCGCCGGCGAGGTCATCGCGCTGATCGCGAAGGAGTCGGGCCTGCCGCTCACCGAGGCACGCAACCACTTCGAGGCCAACGCCGCCCGCGACGGGCTCGTCGAGCTGTCCGGGGCGCTGCGCACGATCGCGGTCGGACTGAACAAGATCGCCAACGACCTGCGCTGGATGGGCTCGGGCCCGCGCACCGGATTGAGCGAGATCTTCATCCCCGACCTGCAGCCGGGCAGCTCGATCATGCCGGGCAAGGTGAACCCGGTGCTCTGCGAGGCCGTCACTCAGGTCGTCGCGCAGGTCGTCGGCAACGACGCCGCCGTCGCGTGGGGTGGCGCCGCGGGCGCGTTCGAGCTGAACGTGTACCTGCCGATGATGGCGCGCAACGTGCTCGAGTCGATCCGGCTGCTCGCCAACGTGTCGCGGGTGTTCGCCGACCGCTGCGTCGCCGGCATCACCGCCAACGAGGAGCAGTGCCGGGCGAACGCCGAGGGCACCCCGATGATCGTCACGCCGCTCAATCACTACCTCGGCTACGACGAGGCCGCCCAGGTCGCGAAGCAGGCGATCAAGGAGAAGAAGACGATCCGCGAGGTCGTGGTCGAGCGCGGCCACGTGCCGGAGCGGATCACCGAGGACGAGCTCGACGAGGTGCTCGACGTCCTGTCGATGACCCGGCCCAGGCAGTGACCGCCGGGCCGCGCGGCTACTGCTGCTGCGGCGGCTGGCCCGGGTAGCCGTACCCGGGCTGCTGCCCGTACCCCGGCTGCTGCCCGTACCCCGGCTGCTGCCCGTACCCCGGCTGCTGCCCGTACCCCGGCTGCTGCCCGTACCCCGGCTGCTGCCCGTACCCCGGCTGCTGGCCCTGGGCGCCCCAGCCCTGGTCGCCCCACCCCTGGTGTCCCCAGCCTCGACCCGAGTCGCCCCAGCCGTCGTCGCGTCTGCCGTCCGGGCCGACGTACCGCGAGCCGCCGAATCCCAGGATCGGGAAGAAGACGAACGGCAGCAGGATGAGGCCAACCGCGAAACCGCCACCGCGCCCGAACGAGCGCGCGAGCGCGACGTAGGCCAGCACGAGGAACACGATGTTCACGATGGGGATGAAGAACAGGATCAGCCACCACCCCGGCTTGCCGCTGATCTTGAGCAGCACGTAGGTGTTGTAGAACGGGATGATCGCCGCCCAGCCCGGCCGGCCCGCCTTGGTGAAGACGCGCCACATCGCGGCGATCAGCAGTACGGCCAGCGCGACGTAGAACAGCGCGATGACCACGAAGACGCCCGCAGGGAGGCCCGAGTCGACGGTGGTGGGGTAGTCGTTGTCCACGGGCCGGGACCCTAGCGTGTCCGCATCCGTCCCGCCCGGTGGCCGCCGCCGACCCGCCGGTGGGCCAGAATCGCAACCATGAGCGCCGTCCCGCCCGTCCGCGCGGTCGTCTTCGACTTCTACGGCACGCTCACACCCGGGCGCTCGGACGCCGCGCAGGGCCGCGCTCGGCGTGCCCAGGCCGAGGCGATGCGCGTCGACCCCGCCCGCTTCGACGCCGAGCTGACCGCCACGGTCGACGAGCGCTTCCGCGGCGCGGGCGGCAGCGTCGCCGGCTCGCTGCGCTGGGTGACCAGCCGGCTCGGCGTCGACGTCGCGCCGCCCCACCTCGACCGCGGCGCCGACGTCCGGCTCGCCGCCGAGCGGACCTTCGGCGAACCGCGCCCCGAGGCGGCCGAGGTGCTGCGCGCACTGCAGGCCCGCGGGCTGCGCATCGGTGTCGTCAGCGACTGCAGCGCCGAGCTGCCCGCCTACTTCGCCGAGCTGCCGATCGCGCCGCACGTCGACGCGGCCGTGTTCTCCTTCGTCACCGGCCACCGCAAGCCCGAGCCGGCCAACTACCTCGCCTGCTGCGACGCGCTCGGCGTCGCCGCCGCCGAGTGCGTCTACGTCGGTGACGGCGGCAGCGACGAGCTCGCCGGCGCCCGGGCCGTCGGCATGCGAGCCGTCCACCTCGACGTGGCCGACGAGACCGGCAGCGTCGTCTACGGGCGGCACCTGACGTGGGACGGTGAGCGGGTCACCGCCCTCGCCGAGGTGCTCGACCTCGGGTGACCGGGCGGCCCCGGCGGCTCACACGTGCAGGGTCTCGCGGAACGCACGCCAGTCGAGGGTGCCGCCGAAGCGGGGCGCCAGCGCGGCACGGGCCCGGGTACGGAACTCCCGCCCGTTCCGCACCGCTCCCAGTCCGGCCGGCAGCACGCCGCCGAGCTCGCGCCTGGGTGACATCGCCCGCAGGTCGTAGAGGTTGAGCTCCATGGCGAGATCGGGCTGGGCCGGCCAGCTGCCGACGACGATGCCGGCGAGTTCCAGCGACTCCTCGGCGATGCGCTCGACCGTCAGTGCGGTGTGATTGAGCGTGCCCAGACCGGGTGCGGTGACGACCACCAGCGGCGCGTTCAGGTGGTGGGCGAGGTCGATCATGGTCCAGGCGCGGTCGGAGTCGAAGGGCACGAGCAGGCCACCGGCTCCCTCGACCAGGACGGTGTCGTACTCGGCGTCCAGGTCGTCGATGCGTTGCGCGGTCGCGGCGAAGTCGAGCGCCGGCAGCCCGCTGACCATCGCGGCGTGGTGCGGCGAGAGGGGGTCGGGGTAGCGCGCGAACTCGTGGACGTCGGTGACGCCCGCGAGCCGGGTGACCTCGGCGAGGTCGCCGGGTGCGCCGGGCTCGACCCCGGTCTGCGCCGGCTTGACCACCGCGATGCGGCGCCCCCGCTCGGCCGCCGCAAGCCCGGCGATCGCCGCGGTCGCGACGGTCTTCCCGACGTCGGTCCCCGTTCCCGTGACGAGCAGGACGCTCATCCCGTCACCCCCACGTCGGCCAGCGTCGCGGCGAGCACGCCGGCCGCCCGGTCGAGGTCGGCCGAGCGCAGATCCGCGCGCGCGGTGAGCCGCAGGCACGAACGGCCCGGCGGCACCGACGGCGGCCGGAAGCAGCCCACCCGCACGCCGCGCTCCAGGCAGCCGGTGGCCGCGGCGAAGGCGCGGCGCGGATCGCCCAGGAAACCGGGCACGACGGCGGCGTCGGGCTCGATGGTCTCGACGGCCAGGTCGCGCAGCACGCCCGCCAGCGCGGCGGCGTTCGTCCGCACCGCGGCCACCCGCTCGGGCTCGGCGGCGAGGACGCCCAGCGCGGCACGGGCCGCGCCCGCCGCCGCGGGCGCCAGGCCGGTGTCGAAGATGAACGGGCGCGCCGTGTTGACCAGCAGGTCGATCACCTCGGGCACCGCCAGCACCGCACCGCCCTGCGCGCCGAGCGACTTCGACAGCACCAGCGTGCGCACGACGTCGGGCTCGTCGGCGAGGCCCACCGCCTCGACGCCACCGCGGCCGTGCGGTCCGATCACGCCGAGCGCGTGGGCCTCGTCGACGACCAACAGGGCCCCGTGCGAGCGGGCGACGGCGTGCAGCTCGGCCAGCGGCGCGAGGTCGCCGTCCACCGAGAACACCGCGTCGGTGACGACCAGCGCGTACGCGGTGTCGCGCGCGGCCAGTGCCGCGTCGACGGCGGCGACGTCCCGGTGACCCACGACGGTCGTCGGCGACCCGGACAGCCGGCACCCGTCGATCAGCGAGGCATGGTTACCGGCGTCGGACACGATCGCCACGTCCGGGCCGCCGAGCGCGGTCAGCACGCCGACGTTGGCGAGGTAGCCCGAGGAGAACACGAGTGCCGCCGGTGCTCGGCAGAACGCGGCCAGCTCGTCCTCGAGATCGCAGTGCAGCTCGGTGGTGCCCGTGACCAGCCGCGAGCCGGTCGCCCCGCCGCCCCACCGACGCGCCGCGTCGGCCGCGGCCGCCGTCACCCGCGGGTCGTGACACAGCCCCAGGTAGTCGTTGCTCGCGAGGTCGAGGACGCCGTCGGACGCGGCGCGCGGCCGCAGCACGCGACGCAACCCGGCGGCCTCCCGCGCCGCGACCGCCGCCTGCACGCGGTCGAGCGCGTCGCTCACCGCACGACCTCCTGGACCGACTCGGTCACGATGCCGAGCAGCTCGTCGAGGTCGGCGTTGCCGATGCCCAACGGCGGCATGAGCACGACGACGTCGCCGAGCGGGCGGACGATGGCCCCCTTGCGCCGGGCGGCCCGGCACACCTCGAAGCCCGTGCGCTCCCCGACGGAGCGGACCTCGATCCCGGTCATCGTGCCGACGCGCCGGATCTCGGCCACGCCGTCGAATTGCGCGAGTTCGCGCAAACCGCTCCCGATACGGTCGCCGACCTCGGCCGCACGTGCGACGGTGCCCCGCTCGTGCATGAGCTCCAGGTTGGCGAGCGCCGCGGCACAGCACAGCGGGTTGGCCGTGTAGGTGTGGCCGTGGAAGAACGTGCGGGCGCTCGCGGCGTCGCCGAGGAACGGCTCGTACACCGAGTCGCGGGCGAGGACGGCCGACAGCGGCAGCACTCCCCCGGTGACCCGTTTGCCGAGGACGAGCAGGTCGGGCGAGACACCGGCGTGCTCCACCGCGAACCAGCGCCCGGTGGCGCCGATGCCGGTGGCGACCTCGTCGACCAGCATCGCGGCACCGGAGGTGTCGCACAGCTCTCGCACGCCGCGCAGGAACTCGGGGTCGTGGGTGAGGATGCCGCCCGCCGCCTGGACCAGCGGCTCGACCACGATCGCGCAGATGCGGTCGCCCTCGCGCTCGATCAGCGCCCGCATCTCGGCGAGCACGGCCCGGGCCCGCTCGGCCCGGGTCTCGCCGGGCTGCAGCACGCCCGGGGACGACACCATGCGGGTCTCGATCAGCAGGGGCCGATAGGTCGCATGGAACAGCTCGACGCCGCCGAGCGACACCGCGCCGAGGGTGTCGCCGTGGTAGCCCTCGGCGCAGTGGAGGTACAGCGGGCGGTCCTCGCCGCGCTGCGAGGCCGCCTGGTACGCGATCTTGATCGCGGCCTCCGCGGCCGACGACCCGTCGCCGGCGAAGAACACCTTGGACAGGCCCGCGGGCGCGATCTTCAGCAGTTCCTCGGCGACCCGGATCCCCGGCTCGTGCGTGAGCCCCAGGAACGT
The DNA here is from genome assembly GCF_900129455.1 of Jatrophihabitans endophyticus. Lineage (NCBI taxonomy): Bacteria > Bacillati > Actinomycetota > Actinomycetes > Jatrophihabitantales > Jatrophihabitantaceae > Jatrophihabitans > Jatrophihabitans endophyticus. Next base: position 127,731 of record NZ_FQVU01000006.1, on the reverse strand, counting down.
GGAGTGGTCGAGGCGCTGCGCCTGCGCGCGGATCGCCTCGTTGATCTCGGGCACGGCGTGCCCGTGCACGGTGACCCAGAGCGAGGAACAGCCGTCCAGGTACCCGCGGCCGTCGCTGTCGTAGAGCCGCATGCCCTCGGCCCGGTCGATGACCAGCGGATCGTCCGCGGGCCAGAGCGAGTGCTGCGTGAACGGGTGCCACACCGACGCTATGTCGCGCTCGACGAGGTTCATCGCTGCAGCTTTTCAGAGCCGGGAGCGGACATCTCGCGTGGGTCTCGTCGCGTTCGCCGTCCCGCACCGCCAACTTCGCGCCGATCCGACTTGCTGTACCCACATCCGTGTGTAAAATCTCCGTGAGTCGTTGAGCAGCCAGCGACCCCCAGGATCAGGTACCGGACATGGACGTCGCCGAGCGGGCGCTTCGTGGCCGCCGGCGCTCGACGTCCGCGACCGCCATCACCGCCCCCACCATCACCGCCCGCGGGGTGGTGTACGCGGCGGGCGCCGTCCTGTCGCTGCGCGTCCTGCTGCAGGTCGTCGGGCCGGCGGACCGCGACTCCTGGCAGACCGTCGCGGACGGTGCCGCCGTCCTGGCCCTCGCCGTCCTCTTCGTGGTGATGGTCCGTCGGCGCGGGAACGCGCACCGGCACGAGCTGCCGGTCTGGCGCTGGTTGACGGTGATGGTCGGGGTCGTCGCCGTGGCCGCCGCCACCCGCCTCGGCTGGACGATCCTGGCGCCGGACGCCTTCGCCACCGCCCGCCACTGCGTCGACGCGGCGACGCAGCTCGCGGCCTGCGGAGCCGCCTACCAGGCCCTCATCTGGTGGGACCGCGGCGCGACCCGGATCTTCAACCCCGGCGACTGGCTCAACGGCGTCAGCGCCACCCTGGCCGCGACCGCGGTCGGCAACCTCGTCTGGCACGCCGCGCCGTCGCTGCTGGACGGGGAGTCGACGTGGGCGTCCGAGGCGGTGCTGCTGCAGGCGGCCGCCGCCGTCGTGCTCATCGGCACGATCCCGTCCGTCGCGAACCTGGGCGGTCTCGCCGGCGAGCGACGCTTCTGGATCGTCTCGGCGGGCATCACGACGCTGGCGTGCGCACCGGCCGTCGCCAGCTTCGTCCCGGCGAGCGCGACGCTGCTCGAACACGTCGCCGACGTGGGCGTGCCGCTGGTGGCCTGGGCGAGCCTGCGCCGCGCGGATCGGACGGCCGCGCCCCGACACTCGACCACGCAGGCCACCACCATCGGCGCGCTCGTGGTGCTCTTCGCCGCCGTGCTGGTCCTCGTCACCGTCACGCAGCTCGACCCCACGCACCGCGGCGTCACCGTCGGCTTCGCCCTCGGCGCCATCGCCGGCGTCAGCGTGCGGATGATGCACATCATCCGCGACCTCGCGCTGCTGGCCGAGACCCGGCAGGAGGCGCTGACCGACGAGCTCACCGGCGTCGCCAACCGACGCGCGCTGATGAAACGGCTGGCGTCCCCCGAGGTCACGACCGGAACCCTGCTGCTGCTCGACGTCAACCGCTTCAAGGAGATCAACGACCGGCTCGGACACGCCGTGGGCGACGAGCTGCTGTGCGTGCTCGCCACCCGCCTGCTCGCCGCGTTGAGCCTCGACGCGCAGCTGGCCCGCCTCGGCGGCGACGAGTTCGCCGCCCTGCTGCCCGGGCGGGACCAGGGTGACCACCTCGAGGTCGCGGAGCGCATCGTGGCGGCCGCCAGCGAGCCGGTGACGATCGGCGACCGGCGCATCCAGGTCAGCGTGAGCGTCGGGGCCGCGACCATGGCCGACGACGACCCGATGGACGGCGCGGAGCTGCTGCGTCGAGCCGATGCCGCGATGTACGTCGCCAAGTCCGCCGGCGTCGGCCTGGCCGTCTACGACCCGCAGCTCGATGCCGACCAGGCGTTGCGCGGCCGCCTCGTGGACCAGCTGCGCGCGCTCGGTCGCGCCGGCACCGACGCCGCGATCGGCGACGGCGACGCCGGCCGGCTGCTCGCCTACTACCAACCGCAGGTCAGCACCAACACCGGCCGGCCGGACGGTGTCGAGGCGCTGGTCCGCTGGGACCACCCGACGCTCGGCGTGCTGCCGCCCGCCGCTTTCCTCCCGCTGGTCGAGGAGCACGGCCTGATGGAGATGGTGACGACGACGGTCATGCGCCAGGCCGTGCACGACGCCATCCGCTGGAACCGCAGCGGCCGCCGGCTGCACGTCTCGGTCAACATCTCGACCAGCTGCCTCACCAACCCGGGGCTCGTGCCGCTCGTCGCCGAGGTGCTCGGCGAGACCGGGCTGGCCCCGGAGCTGCTGGTCATCGAGGTCACCGAGACCGATGCGATCTCCAGTCCCGACGCCGCCGCGGCCGCGCTGAACGCACTCGTCGCGCTGGGCGTCGGCGTCAGCATCGACGACTACGGCACCGGGTACAGCTCGTTGGCCTATCTGAAGGACCTCCCGGTCTCGGAGCTGAAGCTCGACCGTTCGTTCACCGTCGACCTCGTCCACGACGCGCGGACCGCGCATATCGTCGCCGCCACCATCGAGCTGGCCCACCGCCTCGACATCGACGTGGTCGGCGAGGGCGTCGAGGACTTCCCCACGCTGCACGCGCTGCAGACCCTCGGCTGCGAGCGCACGCAGGGCTACCTGCACGGCGCCCCGATGTCGGAACCGGACTTCGTCCGCTGGCTCGACCACCACGTGCCCCAGGACATCCCCGCCCGCACCGTCGCCTGACCCTGCGACACCGGGCGCGCTTGGGCCCCACGTGCGCGCGGTGGCGGGCGCGTTTGGCCCCACGTGAGCGCGGGCGTGGAGATCAACTGACCGCGCGCGCATGGGGCCAACCGACTCTCAGCCGGCGCACCTGGCTGCTGCTCCCGCTGTCGGTCGTGATCGGCACGCTCACACACGTGGGATGGGACGAGTTCACGCACGCGGGCCGGTGGTGCACGACCCACGTCTCGTGGCTGGCCGACGATCACCTCGGTCACGCCGGCTACCACTGGGCGCAGGCGGCCTCGTCCGGACTCGGGCTGACGGCGATCGCGGGGTACGCGGCCTTGACGCTCGCGCGCCGCTCCCCGCGGTGGACGTCGATCCGGGCACCACGTGTCGCCCGCGGCGCGATGGGCGCCGCGATCGCCGCCGCGGCCGTCACCGGCACGGCGTTCGGGGTTGCGAATGCCGACGACGGCCTGCACCACGCCGCCGTCGTCGCCGCGCAACGCGGGTTGGGTGTGGCAGTGGTGGCGACGATCGCCGCCGGCCTGGTGTGGCGCCGCGCTGCGGTCAGCCGGCCGGCCGCGCCCGGTGCCGCTTGCGACGGGCCCGCCGGACCGTCTCGTGCACCAGCGCCATGGCCGCCAGGTAGATCCCACCGAGGGCCACGAACGTCACCACGACGAACACGCTGAGCCGCCCCTGGTGCTGCCAGTAGACGTCCTTCAGATTGAGCAGCAGCGCGTACTCGTCGAGGATCAGCGCGAGGCCGATGCCGTAGCCGACGCCGAGCCACTCCCAGCCGCGCTTCGGTTTCCAGAACAGCCCGACCGCGCCGACCAGCCCCAGCAGGATCATGCCGAAGATGTAGTGGTGGACGTGATGGCCGGCGATGGTGATCGCCGCGCCCTGCGAGCTGTCCTTGCCGTGGATGGTGATCGCGCGGGTGACGAGCCACGTGACCAGGAACGCCAGCCAGGCCAGGCAGCTGGCCTGGCGCGGATCGGAGAAGCTCCGCCAGAGATCACGCAGCGACTGCTCGTCCTGTTTCGTGTCACCCACGCCGAGGAGTCAACACCCTCCCGGTCGTGACCGCTCAGTCGATGCCGAAGAGCGTCTTCAACGGCGCGATGGCGAAGTAGACGGCGAACAGCACCGAGACTATCCAGAGCAGCGGGTGGACGGTGCGGGCGCGACCGGTGCAGACGCGGATGACGACCCAGCTGACGAACCCGGCGCCGACGCCGTTGGTGATCGAGTAGGTGAACGGCATCAGCACGATCGTCAGGAACGCGGGCACCGCGATGGACAGGTCGCGGAAGTCGATCTCGCGCACCTGCCCCATCAGCAGCACGCCGACGACGACGAGCGCGGGCGTCGCGGCCTCGGACGGCACGATCTGCGCGATGGGCGACAGGAAGATCGTCACCACGAACAGCAGGCCGGTGACGACGCTGGCGAGCCCGGTGCGGGCGCCGTCCCCGATGCCGGCGGCCGACTCCACGTACGTGGTCGCCGACGACGCACCCGCCGCGCCGCCGCCGACCGCGGCGACGCCGTCGACGAACAGGACCGGGCCGATCCGCGGCAGGTTGCCCCGCTCGTCGAGCAGCTTGGCCTCGCTGCCGAGCCCGATCGTCGTGCCCATGACGTCGAAGAAGTCCGACAGCACGAGCGAGAACACGATGACGATGCCGGAGATGATGCCGACGGCGCTGAAGCCGCCGCCGAGGGAGAAGCTGCCCAGCAGGTGCAGGTCGGGCATGCCGAAGCTCTTGCCGTCGAAGCTGGGCACGTTGAGCTTCCAGCCGTCCGGGTTGGTCTTGACGTCGAAGGCACCGACGTCGGCGACGGCCTCGATGATGACGGACAGGACGGTGGCGACGGCGATGCCGATGAGCAGCGCGCCGTTCACCTTGCGGATCATGAGGACGGCCGTGAGCAGCAGACCGACGACGAAGACCAGCGTCGGCCAGCCCCGCAGCCCCTCCGCACCGCCCAGCTGCACCGGCGTGCCGCTCCCGCCCCGCACGAACCCGGCGTCGACGAAGCCGATCAGGGCGATGAACAGCCCGATGCCGACGGCGATCGCGCTCTTGAGCTCGCGCGGGATGGCGTGGAAGACCGCGGTCCGGAAACCGGTGAGGACGAGGACAGTGATGACGAGGCCCTCGATGACGACCATGCCCATCGCCTCGGGCCAGGACATCTTGTTCGCCACCTGGAACGCGACGAACGCGTTCAGGCCGAGGCCGGTGGCGAGCGCGAACGGGTAGCGCCCGACGATGCCCATGAGCAGCGTGAAGAAAGCGGCGACGAGCGCCGTCACCGCCGCGACCGCGCCGAGGTCGAAGGTGTGGCCGGCACCGAGGAAGTTGTGGTTCTTGTCCGGCGCGGTGCCGATGATCAGCGGGTTCAGCACCACGATGTAGACCATCGCGACGAACGTGACGAGTCCACCGCGCACCTCGCGGGCGACGGTGCTGCCCCGTTCCGTGATGGCGAAGAACCGGTCGAGCCCGCTGCGCGGTGCCGGTCGCGCGGCGCCCTTGTCGGTGCTGATGTCACTCACAGGCCGGGATCATGCCGCACGCCTTGTTGCCGTCGTGTTGCGGGCGGCCCGCTGGCTTCGGCCCGTTCAGGAACCAGGCCTCGACGTCGCGGTACCTGCGAGTCAATCCAGGTTGAGGCGATACCCCCGCTTGACGACGGTCTGGACGATCGCGGGGTCGCCGAGCGCGGTGCGCAGCCGGCCGACCGCGACCTCGACGGCGTGCCCGTCACCGGCGCCGCCCGGCAGGGCCTGGCCGAGGGCGCCGCGGCCGAGCACGCGGCCGGGGTCGGCGGCCAGCGCCCGCAGCATGGCCATGGCCGAGCCCGCGAGCGGGACGAGGTCGTCGTCCACCACCGCGGCCTGGCCGCGCAGCTCCACGCGGTGCCCCGCGAGGGTGAGGACGGTGGCTCGCCGTGGCAGCTGCTCCACGACCTCGCGCACGAGCGCGCCGAGTCGGAACCGCTCGGGTTGGACGACCGGTAGCCCGGCGGCCTGCAGCGGGGCGCCGGTCACCGGGCCGACCGCGGCGCAGAGCACGGGGCCGCGCAGCGCCGCGCGCACGTCCTCACCACGCCCGAGCCCGTCCGCGGTGCGCAGGAAGTTCACCGCCGCGGGCGCGCTGGTGAAGGTCAGCGCGTCGACGGCTCCGGCGGCCACCGACTCGACGAGACGCAGCAGCGGCTGCTCGTCCTCCGGCGGCTCCCACCGGTAGACCGGCACCTCGATGACGTCCGCGCCCGAGTCGCGCAGCGTGTCGACGAGCTCGCGCAACGGCTCGCCGTGCAGCTGGACCGCGACGCGCCGGCCGGCGAGCTCGTGGTTCGCGAGCAGGTGCGCGAGGACCTCGGCGCTGGACTCGGACTCGGGCGACCAGGCCTCGCGCAGCCCACCCGCCCGCACCGCGCCCCGCACCTTGGGGCCGCGCGCGAGGATCGTCGAGCGCGCCAGGGCGGCGGTGAGCGGCTCGGCCAGTCCCCACGTCTCGGCGGCGTCCAGCCACCCGCGGAACCCGATGCCGGTGGTCGCGACGGTGAGGTCGAGCGGTGCGGCGAGGCAGCGCTCCGTCGCCGCCAGCAGCCGGGTGTCGTCGGCGAGCGGCACGATGCGGATGGCCGGGCCGTACACGACCCGGGCACCACGACGCTCCAGCGCGCCGCCGAGCTCCTCGCGACGGCGCGCCGCGGTGATGCCGACCGTCCAGCCGGCGAGGACGGGCGTGGTCACGAGCTGAGTCGCACCTCCACCGTGTCGCCGCTGCGCCGGACCTCGTGCGCCGCGACCGAGACGTCCGGGTCGCCGACGCACGCGCCGGTGCGCAGGTCGAACGCCTGCTTGAACAGGGGGGACGCGACGGTCGGTGCGTCCCCGGCGGTGCCCACGATGCCGCGCGACAGCACGAACTGCCCGGTGTAGGGGTCCTGGTTGTCCACGGCGTACAGCATCCCGTCAAAGGTACGGAACAGCGCGACCTGCCGGTCGCCCACGAGAGCCGCGACACCCCGTTCGGGCTGCAACCGGTCGTAGGAGCAGACCGGCACCCACTCCGGGGCGCCCCGCGGCGTCACCGCGGCGTCACCTGCAGCAGCGGCCGCTTCATGTCCCGCTCCGGGGTGAACGCGATGCTGGGGTCCGGCGTGTCCGGCGCGTTCACGAACGACACGAACCGCTCGAGCCGCTCCGGGTCGGCCAGCACGTCGGCCCACTCGTCGGAGTAGTTCTCGATGTGCTTCGCCATCGCCGCGTCCAGGTCGTCGCAGATGCCCAGCGCGTCGTCCACGATCACCGAGCGCAGGTGGTCGAGGCCGCCGGCCATCGCCTCGATCCACGGCGCGGTGCGCTGCAGCCGGTCGGCGGTGCGGACGTAGAACATCAGGAACCGGTCGATCGTGCGCAGCAGCGTCGCGGTGTCGACGTCGTGGACGAGCAGCTGCGCGTGCCTCGGCGTGAACCCGCCGTTGCCGCCGACGTAGAGGTTCCAGCCGTTCTCGGTGGCGATGACGCCGAAGTCCTTGCTCTGCGCCTCGGCGCACTCGCGGGCACAGCCCGACACGCCGGACTTGATCTTGTGCGGTGCCCGCAGCCCGCGGTAGCGCAGCTCCAGCTCGATGGCGAGGGCGACGGAGTCCTGGACGCCGAAACGGCACCAGGACGACCCGACGCAGGACTTCACGGTGCGCAGCGCCTTGCCGTAGGCGTGCCCGGACTCGAAACCCGCGTCCACCAGCCGCTTCCAGATCGCCGGCAGCTGTTCGACGCGCGCCCCGAACAGGTCGATCCGCTGACCCCCGGTGATCTTCGTGTACAGGTCGAAGTCGCGCGCGACCTCACCGATGACGATGAGCTTCTCGGGGGTGATCTCGCCACCGGCGATGCGGGGGACGACCGAGTAGGTCCCGTTCTTCTGCATGTTGGCGAGGAAGTGGTCGTTGGTGTCCTGGAGGGCGGCGGACTCGCCGTCCAGCACGTGAGCCACCTTCGCCTGGCTGGCCAGGATGGACGCGACCGTCGGCTTGCAGACGTCGCAGCCCCGCCCCGAGCCGTACCGTTCGATCAACTCGCTGAAGCCGGTGATGCCGGTCGCCGCGACGATCTCGAACAATTCTGCGCGACTCTGCGCAAAGTGCTCGCACAGAGCGGAGCTGACCTCCACGCCGCTCTCGGCCAGCAGGTCCTTCAACAGCGGCACGCACGATCCGCATCCGGTCCCCGCCTTGGTGCACGCCTTGACCGCGGGGACGTCGGCCAGCCCCTCGACGCGGATCGCCTCGCAGATCGCGCCCTTCGTGACCGCGTGGCAGGAGCACACCTGCGCGGTGTCGGGCATCGCGCCGGCGCCGATCTCCACGCCACCCTCGGGTGTGATCAGGGCCAGTGGGTCGCCCGGGATCGTCGCGCCGACCATCGGCCGCAGCACGGCGTACCGCGTCGCGTCCCCGACGAGGATGCCGCCGAGCAGCGTCGTCGCGTCGTCGGACACCACCAGCTTGGTGTAGCTGCGGTCGACGGGGTTGGTCACGGTGATCTCGAGCGCTCCCTCGGTGACCGCGTGCGCGTCGCCGAAGCTCGCCACGTCGACCCCGAGCAGCTTGAGCTTCGTCGAGGTGTCGGCACCCGGGAACTCGGCCGTCCCGCCCAGGAGTCGGTCCGCCACGACCTCCGCGGCGGCGAACCCCGGAGCGACGAGCCCGTACGCGACGCCCTCGACGCTCGCGCACTCGCCGATCGCGTAGATCGCGTCGTCGGCCGTACGGCAGCCGGCGTCGACCGCCACACCGCCACGCGGACCCAGTTCGAGCCCTGCGGCGCGAGCCAGCTCGTCGCGCGGCCGCACCCCGGCGGAGAACACGACGAGATCGAGATCGAGCTCGTGACCGTTGGTCAGCGAGGCGAGCAGCCGGCCGCGGTCCGTCGCGATCCGCGCGACCGAGGTCCCGACGTGCACGGTGACGTCGAGCTCCTCGATCAGCTGCTTGAGCAGCGCGCCGCCGCCCTCGTCGACCTGGATGGGCATGAGCCGCGGCGCGAGCTCGACGACGTGCGGCGACATGCCGAGCAACCGCAGCGCCCGCGCCGCCTCGAGTCCGAGCAGGCCGCCACCCACGACCATGGCCGCGGGACGGACCCCGCCGCGGGCCCGGGCCGCGTCGGTCGCCGCCCGGATGGCGTCGAGGTCGTCCAGCGTCCGGTAGACGAAGCAGTTGGCGAGGTCGTGGCCCGGCACCGGCGGCACGAACGGGTACGAGCCGGTGGCGAGCACGAGGGCGTCGTAGTGCAGCGTGCGACCCCGGTCGGTCGTGACGGCCCGGGCGTCGCGGTCGATCGCGACGACGGCCTCGGCCAGGTGGAGGCTGCGCGCGGGATGGTCGTAACAGTCGGCCGCGACGACGTCGAGCGCGGCCGCGTCCACACCGTCGAAGTAGGACGACAGCGCGACCCGGTCGTAGGCGCGGCGAGGTTCCTCGCCCACGACGGTCACCTGCCACTCGGCGTCGCCGTCCCGGTCGCGCAGCGCCTCGACGAGCCGCTGCCCGACCATCCCGTTGCCCACCACCACGAGTCGTCGTGCCATGTCCCCGGACGCTAGGCAGCGACGGTTCGGCGCACGTCACGCCGCGATGACACCGATGTGTCGGCGCGTTCACGGACGACGGCCCGGTGCGGTGCGGCCGGCGACCCACCGACGTAACGCGACCGACCCACCGGCAACACGGCGGCTCGCGACGCTGGCGCCGTGACGCAGACGCACTGCCCGTACTGCGCGCTGCAGTGCGGCATGACGGTGACTCCCGGCACGAACGACACGGACGGCCCGACCGTCGGCGAGCGCGACTTCCCCACCAACCGCGGCGGGATGTGCCAGAAGGGCTGGACGTCCGCCGCGCTGCTCGGCGGTGACGGGCGCCTGACCACTCCCCTGGCCCGCGACTCGCGCGCGGAACCGCTGCGCCCCACGACGTGGGAGGACGCGCTGGACCGGACCGCCGCCGCGATCCGGCGGACGCAGCGGGCGCACGGCCGCGACGCGGTCGGGGTGTTCGGCGGTGGCGGGTTGACCAACGAGAAGGCCTACCTGCTGGGCAAGTTCGCCCGCGTCGCGCTACGAACCTCGGCCATCGACTACAACGGCCGCTTCTGCATGTCCTCGGCCGCCGCGGCGGGCAACCGGGCGTTCGGCGTCGACCGCGGGCTGCCGTTCCCGCTCCCCGACCTGGCCGACGCCGACTGCATCCTGCTCGTCGGCAGCAATCCGGCCGAGACCATGCCGCCGTTCACCCGCTGGCTCGCCGACCAGCGCGCCCGAGGCGGTGCGCTCGTCGTCGTCGACCCCCGGCTGACGCCCACGGCGCAACGCGCGACGCTGCACCTGCAGCTGACGCCGGGTACCGATCTGGCCCTCGCCAACGGCCTGCTGCACCGGGTGATCGCCGGCGGCCACGTCGACGTCGACTACGTCCGGGCGCGCACGACGGGGTTCGACGAGGTCGCCCGGGTGGTGGCCTCGTACTGGCCGGAGCGCGTCGAGCGCATCACCGGGGTGTCGGTGGCCGACCAGCAGGCCGCCGTCGACCTGCTCGTGCGGGCCGAGCGCGCGATGGTGCTCACCGCGCGGGGCGCCGAGCAGCACAGCAAGGGTGTCGACACCGTCAGCGCGCTGATCGACCTCGCCCTCGCGCTCGGTCTGCCGGGTCGGCCCGGCCGCGGATACGGCTGCCTGACCGGGCAGGGCAACGGGCAGGGCGGACGCGAGCACGGTCAGAAGGCCGACCAGCTGCCCGGCTACCGCCGCCTCGACGACCCCGCGGCGCGCGAGCACGTCGCGGGCGTGTGGGGCGTCGCCGCCGACGATCTGCCCGGCCCGGGCCGCTCGGCCTACGAGCTGCTGGCGGGCCTCGGTGACGCCGACGGCGTCCGCGCGCTGCTCGTCGCCGGCTCGAACGTCGTGGTCTCGGTGCCGTCGTCCGGACGGATCCGCGACCGGCTGGGTCGACTGGACTTCCTGGCGGTCAGCGACGTCGTGCTGTCCGAGACCGCCGCGCTCGCCGACGTGGTCCTCCCCGTGGCGCAGTGGGCCGAGGAGGACGGGACGATGACCAATCTGGAGGGCCGCGTGCTGCTGCGCAGGCAGGCGCTGCGTCCTCCACCCGGCGTGCGGACGGATCTCGACGTCGTCGCGGGTCTGGCCACGCGGCTGGGCGCGCCGGGCGAGTGGCCGACACTTCCGCGTGTGGTGTTCGACGAGCTGCGGCGGGCATCCGCCGGCGGCCCGGCCGACTACGCCGGCATCAGCTACGAGCGCATCGCCGCCGAGGACGGCGTTTTCTGGCCCTGCCCGGACGACGGGCACCCGGGCACGCCGCGCATGTTCCTCGACCGCTTCGCCACCCCGGACGGCCGGGCGCGTTTCGTGCCCGTCGAGCATCGGCCGGCGGCCGAGGACGTCGACGCCGACTACCCCGTCTACCTGACGACCGGGCGGGTGCTGCGGCACTACCAGAGCGGCGCGCAGACCCGCCGGATCGCGGCGTTGCGCGACGCGCATCCCGAGGCCGCCGTCGAGATCCACCCCGACCTCGCCGAGCAGCACGACCTCGGCGAGGGCAATCGGGTGCGGGTCGTGAGCCGGCGCGGCGCGGCCGAGGGACCCGTGCGCATCACCGACACCATCCGCACCGACACCGTCTTCATGCCCTTCCACTGGGGCGGCGCGAACTCGGTCAACGCGGTCACCAACGCCGCCCTCGACCCGATCTCGCGGATGCCCGAGTTCAAGGTGTGCGCCGTGCGACTGGAGCGCTGCCCGTGAGCTCGCTGGTCGTCGTGGGCAACGGCATGGCGGGGGCGCGCCTCGTGCAGGAGCTCCTCGCCCGCGACCCGGCGCGGGACCGGGACATCACCGTCGTCGGCGACGAGCCCGGCGGGGCCTACAACCGGATGCAGCTGTCGAACGTCCTCGCCGGGACCACCCGGTCGGACGCGATCGACCTCGCCCCGCCGGAGTGGTACGCAGCCCACGACGTGACCCTGGTCGCCGGCCGGGCCGTGACCGGGATCGACCGCGCGGCGCGCCGCGTGCACGTCGGCACGGGCGGCAGGGACGGCACAGCTGCCGCGCTGCCCTACGACGACCTCGTGCTCGCCACCGGCAGCGATGCCGTCCTGCCCCCCGTGGCCGGCCTGCTCACCGGCGACGGGCTGCTCCCGGGTGTGGCGACGTTCCGTACGCTCGCCGACTGCGTGCGCATCGACGAGCTGGCCCGTACGGCCGGTCGGGCGGTCGTGCTCGGCGCCGGGGTGCTCGGCCTCGAGGCGGCTCGGGGGCTCGCCGGCCGCGGTCTCGACGTCACCCTCGTCCAGCGGGGTCGACGGCTGATGGAACGCCAGCTCGACGCCGAGGCCGCCCGGACGCTGGCGCGCTCCCTCGCCGCGCTCGGGCTGACCGTCTCCACCGGCAGCGGCGTCGCCGGGGTCACCGGCGAGGACCGGCTGGACGGGGTCGTGCTCGGCGACGGCCGGCGGCTGCCGTGCGACCTGCTCGTGCTGTGCTGCGGCGTGCGACCCCGTGTCGAGCTCGCCACCGCGGCAGGGCTGCCGACCCGTCGCGGCGTCCTGGTCGACGACGAGCTGCGCAGCGTCGGCGACCCGCACGTCCGGGCGATCGGCGAGTGCGCCGAGCACGAGGGCACGACCTACGGGCTGGTGGCGCCGTGCTGGGAGCACGCCCGCGTCGTTGCGGACCTCCTGGCCGACCCGGCCTGCGGGACGCGCTACCGCGGCTCGGCCGTCGTCACCCGGCTCAAGGCCGCCGGTCTCGAGCTCGCCACGGTCGGTGAGGCGCACGCGGCCGGCGACGCCGACGACGACGCCGATCTCGAGGTCGTCCGCTTCAGCGACACCGCCCGGGGCGTCTATCAGAAGCTGGTGGTGCGCGACGGCCGGTTGACCGGCGCCATCCTGCTCGGCGACACCCGCACGGTGGGTACGGTCACGCAGCTCTACGACCGCGGCGCCCTGCTGCCGCCGGATCGCAGCGCGCTGCTGCTGCCACGCCGCGCGGGGGCGACCGAGGCCGTCGAGAGCCCTACGGCGCTGCCGGCCACCGCGACCGTCTGCCAGTGCAACGGCGTCACCAAGGGTGCGATCGTCTCGGCCTGGCAGGACGGCGCCCGCACCGCCGCCGACGTCGCGGCCCGCACCCGGGCCACGACCGGGTGCGGCACCTGCCGGGACACGGTGTGCGGGTTGGTCGAGTGGCTCGCCGCCGCCGACCCCGACGAGCCGGCGCCGACCCGCGTCCTCGATCGCGCCGGGTAACGACCGCACCCGAGAAAACGAGCAGTTCCGTGCAGCTGCTGCGTGTTCGTGGACAGTACCGCGCGATCTCGGCCAGGATGGGAGCGTGAACGAGCGCGACCTCCCCGGCAGCCGTCCCCGGTGATCCTCTGCGTGTGTCCCAGCCCCGCCGTGGACGTCACCTACGACGTCGCCCGATTGTCGGTCGGCGCGACCGTGCGGGTCACGCGGGTCACCCGCCGGCCCGGCGGCAAGGCGGTCAACGTCGCGCGGGTGCTCCACGCGATCGGCGAGCCCGTCCACGTGCTCGCACCCGTGGGCGGCACGACCGGCGCCGAGTTCGCCGCCGGGCTGGCCGCGCTGGGCGTCCCCACGACGCTCGTCCCCAGTTCGTGCCCCACGCGCAGCACGGTGACCGTCGTCGCCGACGACGGCACGACGACGGTGCTGAGCGAGCCGGCCGCCGTCGACTGCTGGGACGCGCTGCGGGAGGCGGTGACCGAGCTCGTCGCGCACGCGGACGTCGTCGTCGCGAGCGGCCGGCTGCCCGAGGGCGCACCGGACGACGCGTTCGCCACCGTCGTCGAGATCGCCCGGGCGGCGGGTCGGCCCGTCGTCGTGGACACCAGCGGTCCGGCGCTGCTCGCCGCGCTCGCCGCCGGGCCCACCGTCGTCAAGCCCAACGCCGACGAGCTGGCCGAGATCGCCGGCGTCGCCGACGGCAGCGCGCCGGTGGCCGCCGCCGGTCGGCTCGCGGCGTCCTCCGGTGCGACCGTCGTCGCGTCCCTCGGCGCGGACGGTGCCGTCGCCTGCACGGCCGGCCCCGCCGGCGAGCGAGCCTGGCACGGCCGGCCCGCCGCGCCACTCGCCGGCAACCCGACGGGCGCCGGCGACGCGGCCGTGGCGGGCATCGCCCGGGCGCTCCGCCACGATCCGCACGCCGCGTCCCCACCGGTCGAGCTGCTGCGCGACGCGGTCGCGCTCGGTGCCGCCGCCGTGCTGTCGCCGGTCGCCGGCGACGTCGACGCCGCACACCACGCCGATCAGCTCGCCGGCGTCACCGTGCACGAGCTGGCGGACGTGCGATGACGCTCGCGCCGACGGGTGACCTCGTCGCCGCCGCGGTCGCGGCCGGCACGGCCGTCGCTGCCGTCAACGTCATCACCCTGGAGCACGCCGAGGCCATCGCCGCGGCGGCCGAGACCAGCGGGACCGCGGTCGTCATGCAGCTGAGCGAGAACGCGGTGCGCTACCACGGCGGTCGCCTCGGCCCCATCGCCGCGGCGACGCACGCCATCGCGACCGCCGCGACCACGCCGGTCGCACTGCACCTCGACCACGTCACCGACGACGAGCTCGTGGCCGCGGCGCTCGAACCGCCGTTCGTCACGATGTTCACGTCGGTCATGTACGACGCCGGGCACCTGCCCTACGGCGAGAACGTGTCGCGCACGGCCGACGTCGCGCGGCGCGCCCACGCCGCCGGACTCTGGGTCGAGGCCGAGCTCGGCTACGTCGGCGGCAAGCCCGACGCCGTGCGCAGCGCCCACGCCGAGGGGGTCCGCACCGACCCCGCCGAGGCCGAGCGCTTCGTCGCCGAGACCGGGGTCGACGCGCTCGCCGTCGCGGTCGGCAGCTCGCACGCCATGACCGACCGGACCGCGCGCCTCGACATCGACCTCGTCGCGGCCCTGCGCGACCGGCTGCCGGTGCCCCTCGTGCTGCACGGCTCCTCCGGCGTGCCCGACGACGAGCTGCGCCGTGCCGTGGCCGCCGGCATCGGCAAGGTCAACGTCGGGACGCTGCTCAACGTCGCGCTCACCGGCGCCGTCCGCGACGCCCTCACCGATCCGCGGCTCACCGATCCCCGCAAGTACCTCGCGCCGGGTCGCGACGCGATGCGCCGCAGCGTCGACCAGGTGCTCGCCACGCTGCGCCCGCTCGGCTGAGGGCGACCGGTACCGCCCGCACGCCGTCGTCCGCGACGGGCCGCGGCCGACGCGCGGCTGCTCTAGGCTGCCGCCATGACGATGCCGCCTCCGGGTCCGGGCCGGCCCGCACAGTGGAATCCGCAGGGCAACCCGCCCACCCGGCAGCAGGGTTACACCGCGCCCGGGCCGTACGGCGGGCCGCCGCCCAACGGCCCCCCGGCACCGGCCGGTGGCCCCGGCGGGCACCGCGGGCAGGGCGGTCCCGGTGGGCAGGGCGGTCCCGGTGGGCAGGGCGGTCCCGGTGGGCAGGGCGGCCCCGGTGGACCGGCCGCGCCGTGGGGCCCGGGCCGGCCGCCGGAGGCGCACGCCGGCGGTGCCCCGTCGGCTGCCGGCGCGGTGTGGCTGCTCGGTCTCGTCGGCCTCGTCGCGGTGATCGTCGGGCTCTCGGTGCCCGAGAACGACAAGACGGCGTGGGAGTCGGTGCACGCCTGGGGCGCGATCGCGATCCTCGGCGCGGTGCTCACGCTCGTCCCCGCGGCCGGACCGTCGCTCGGGCTGACCCGCGAGCGCGCGTGGCGGGTGGGCGCGTTCGGCGCGGGCGCGCTGCTGCTGTTCTGGGTGCTGTTCACCTTCCCGGACGCCGGCAGCAACACGAGCCTGGCCGTCACCGTCGGGGTCGCCGCCGGGCTGGCCGCCGTCTGGCGCGCCCCGGGTCGTCCGGTGTCGGCGGGCGCGCCGCCGCGGCCTACCGTCGGTGAGCCGCCCCGCAACCCGCCGGCCTGGTGACGCCGCTGCTGCGGGCGCCGTCGACGGCCGTCCGCCTCGCGGGCGCGGCCGTGCTGTGCCTCGTCCCCATGCGGTTGACCTGGCGGGTGGACGTCCTGCCGGGCACCACTCTGTACGGCGACTGCAACTACAGCAGCGGGCCGTACTGCGTCGGGGACCAGTACCTGCCCGGCTCCACGACGACCACCCTGGTCGCGCGGTCGCCCGCCGCGGTGTTCCTCCTGGTCGCGATCGTGGCGCTGGGCTACTGCGCCGCGACCTCGCGCACGGCCCGGACGCTGACCGTCGCGCGCGCGGGTTGCGCGGCCGCGGCCGTCGCGCTCGTGCTCGCGGCTCGGCAGGGCGCCGCCACGACCGCCGCCTGCGTCGCCGTCGCGCTGCTCGCCGCCGGACCGCCGGTGCTCGCGGCCACGACGGCGCGACGGCTCAGACCCCCTCGAGCCGGTGCTGCGACACCCGCAGGTACACCACCCAGGTGACGACCGCGCACACGACGTAGTAGCCGATGAACGCGAGGTAGGCGCCGTCGCCGGTTCCCGAGCTCAGGAACGACTGCCGGAACGCGATGTTGACGAGCACTCCGCCGAACGCCCCGACGGCGCCGGCGATGCCGATCACGGCGTTGGCCAGGCGACGCGACTCGTGCTCCGCGGCCGCCGCGTCCCCTCCGTCCGCGACGTCTTTTTGCGCTTTCGTGCGAAAAATGGCGGGGATCATCTTGTACGTCGAACCGTTCCCGACCCCACTGAAGACGAACAGCGTGACGAAGCCGACGAAGAACAGTCCGAGCGAATCCTGCTGCGAAGCCACGAAGACCACCGCGGCGGCGATCGCCATCAGCACGAAGTTCCAGAACGTGGTCCGGGCACCGCCCACCCGGTCGGCGAGCCAGCCACCGACCGGCCGGATCAGCGATCCCACGAGCGGGCCGAGGAACGTCAGGTACGCGACCTTGACGGCGTCGATCTTGCCGTCGGTCAGGAAGTGCGAGCCGAACTGGTTCTGCAGCACCTGGCCGAAGGCGAACCCGAATCCGATGAACGAGCCGAACGTGCCGATGTAGAGCACGGACACGATCCAGGTGTGGGCTTGCTTCGTCGCGTCACGCATCGCGCGCTTCTCGTTGCGCACGTGGGCGATGTTGTCCATGAACAGCGCGGCTCCCAGCGCGGCCAGCACGATGAGCGGGATGTAGATGGCGAGCATCACGCGCGGGTGCTCCTTGCCGGCCGTCGCGAGCACGAGCAGGCCGACGATCTGGATCGCGGCGACGCCGATGTTGCCGCCGCCGGCGTTGAGGCCCAGCGCTGTTCCCTTCAGCCGCTGCGGGTAGAAGGAGTTGATGTTGGCCATGGACGACGCGAAGTTGCCGCCGCCGACGCCGGCCAGCGCGGCGACGAGCAGCAGCGTGCCGTAGGACACCCCCGGGGTCACGACGAACGCCGCGACCACGGTGGGGACGAGCAGCAGTGACGCGCTGACGACCGTCCAGTTGCGTCCCCCGAACTTCGCGACCGCGAAGGTGTAGGGCAACCGCACGACGGCGCCGAGTGCGGTCGGCAGCGTCGTCAGCAGGAACTTCTCGGCCGCCGCGTGCTTGGGGTCGGTGCTGAAGCCGTACTCGGGCGTCAGGAACAGCACCAGCACCGACCACAGGCTCCAGATCGAGAAGCCGACGTGCTCGCCGAGGATGGAGAAGATCAGGTTGCGCCTCGCGACCCGCTTGCCGGTCGTCTCCCAGAAGCGCGGGTCTTCGGGGTGCCAGTCGGTGATCCACCGCGGGTTCGCGGCTTTCTCGACCGGGGCGGTCGGGCGCGGCGCCGTCGTCGTCATCGTCGGTCCTCCTGGGTCGGCCGCGGCGAGGGCTGCACCGCTGGGCTGCTGGCGCACAGCCTCGTGGCCGCCGGTTGTCGGTGTGAGACGACGCCGTTACCGCCACGGAACGTCGGTCTCTCACCGGGTCGTCGTCCGCTGTGAGCCCGAGCGACATCAGTCCTGCTCGAGCATCGGCATGTCGGGGCCCGCGGAACGCCCCAGCAGGGCGGCGCGACGCACGGAGTCCCGGCCGAACCTCTCGTGCAGGGTGTCGAGGACCGGATCCAGCGCGCTGGTGTCCTTCGCCGCGAACGGCAGCTCGAGCTGCCGTTCGTCGGCATCGTCGAGGTTGGTCAGCGACACGCCGATCAGCGTGCAGCCGCGTTCGTGGACGAGTGGCTCCACCGCGGCCAGCAGCGTGCGCGCCGTGGCCAGCAGCGGCGCGGTCTCCCAGGTCGCGCGCAGCGTGGTGTGCGAGCGCGTGATGCGGGTGAAGTCCTCGAAGCGCAGCCGTAACACCATCGTGCGGCACACCCGCCGGGCCTTGCGCAGCCGGCGGCAGGTCTTGTCGACGAGCCCCACCAGGGTCTTGTCGATCTCGTCGAGGGACAGCCGGCGGCGCGAGCCGAGCGCGTGCTGCGCACCGATGCTGCGACGGCGGCGGCCGACGACGACCGGGCGCGGGTCACGGTTGTGGGCGAGCGCGTGCAGGTGCCGCCCGGAACCCGCACCCAGCATGGCCACGAGCACGTCGAGCGGCAGCGCGGCGACCTCGCCGACGGTGAACAGCCCGCGGTCGTGCAGCTTGGCGGTGGTCACGGCGCCGACCCCCCACAGCTTCTGCACCGGCAGCGGATGCAGGAACGCCAGCTCGCCGTCGGCGGGGACGAGGCGCAGCCCGTCGGGCTTGGCGACGCCGCTCGCCACCTTCGCCAGGAACTTGGTGCGGGCGATGCCGACGGTGATGGCCAGGCCGACCTCGTCGCGCACCCGCTCCCGCAGCCCCACCGCGATCTCCACCGGAGTGCCCGACACCTGCCCGAGGCCGCCCACGTCGAGGAACGCCTCGTCGACCGAGATGCCCTCCACGAGCGGCGTGACGTCGCGGAAGATGGCGAACACCTGCCGGCTCGCCTCGACGTAGCACTCGAAGCGCGGCCGCACGACGATCGCGTGCGGGCACAGCAGCCGGGCCTGCCGCCCGCCCATGGCCGACCGCACACCGAACGCCTTGGCCTCGTAGCTCGCGGCCAGCACCACCCCGCCCCCGACCACCACCGGCCGGCCCCGCAGCGACGGCTCGTCGCGCTGCTCGACCGACGCGTAGAAGGAGTCGAGATCGGCGTGCAGGATCACGACGCGCCCCCGGCGATGGCCGGGGGCGCGGGAGCGGTAACACGCGACATGTGTCGAGGCTAGCTCACGTGTTCGATTTGCGATTGACGCACACCCCGCTGGGTCGCGTGCTCGCAGGGCGCCGCTAGGTCGGGCGCAGAGCGCGAGCCATGACAGCACCGAGCCACAGCAGGCCATCGGCGACGCAGAGGCGCTGCCAGTAACCAGCGGACGCGGACCACCGCTGCGATCCACTGAATCCGGCTGTCGCTGCCGCGAGACTCGCGAGCATGGTCACGCTCACGACGCCGCTACCCACCGCCCAGGCTCCGTTGCCTTGTCGCGCGCTCGCCATCGAGTGCGATGCGGCTGCGACCGGGAGCCCGAGGAACGTGGGGATCGACACGGCGTCGTGGGCTATTCCGGACTTGGGGCGCTGATCGACCGGCATCCGAGTGCCGGGCGGATATCCGTTGACCGGGTCGGTCGCGAACAGGGACGCAAGGAAGATCCCCGCCGACGCCGCCGTGATCGCTACCAGACTGACTGCGTTCGGCCTTCGCGCGGAATGGCGAAGCCCTGCCGCACCGGCCAGACAGAGAGTGCCGGTCACGGCGAAATTCGCAGT
This sequence comes from Jatrophihabitans endophyticus, assembly GCF_900129455.1. NCBI lineage: Bacteria > Bacillati > Actinomycetota > Actinomycetes > Jatrophihabitantales > Jatrophihabitantaceae > Jatrophihabitans > Jatrophihabitans endophyticus. Next base: position 108,159 of record NZ_FQVU01000006.1, on the reverse strand, counting down.
CTGCACGCTCTTGCGGGTTCCGAGCACCAACGAGCTCACGGGGTGCCGTCGCGCGCTGTACCCGTCGCGGGTCGCCCCGTCGACCGTCGAGATGATCAAGAAGATCGGCCCGGCTCCGGCACCACCTCTGAGGGCCCACCGCCGCCAGCCCGTCACGAGTGGCCACCCGCCAGGCGCGAGCCGGCGTACTTACGATGGACAGCCTGCTTCGACACGCCCAGACATGCAGCGATCTCCGCCCACGCGAGCCCCGACACGCGCGCCCGGCGGACCACCACTGCTTCACGTCGTTCCATCACGCGACGCAGGTCGGCCGCGCAGCGCAGTGCGGCCTGCGGGTCATCGTCATCCATGAAAGTGGTCATGAGCGCCGCCAAGTCCTGACTCATCTGCCGTCCACCGTTCGTCAACATCTGTTGACAAACTAGAGCCCGCCAGCGGTCGACGTCAACCGATGTTGACGCATGGCGAGTGGACCGCAAACTGACGCTGCCAGTACTTCACGCAAAACATTTCCGATGCTCGCACCCGATGTCCGATGACCCCGCACGCCGTCAAGCCCGGCCGGGTCGCTCGGCAGGCGCTGGTCAGCGGATCTTGATGTAGTCCGGAAGATCTGGCGGGAGGTCTTGGCGTATCTCGGCGAAGAGCGCTGCGGGCACGACGAGGTCACAGCCGCGCGAGAGGGCGGCCATGATCGCGTCCGCGACGTCCTGGACGTGGGAGAAGCCCGGTTCACCGGCACGGCGTGCGGCGATGACGCCTTCGTAGGGCTGGTCGAGCGCGACCAGCTCGATGGGGACGGGTCCGTCGTCGTTCATGTGACTCCACATCGGCCGCGGGTGGAACGCCACTATGCCGTGGGGCACGCGGGGGCCGCCCACTTCGTCCCGAGACTCGTCGGGCTCCGCGACACCTGACGACCCGTGACGGCCCAGGGCCGACGCGCTGTGACCGGTCCGTCGGGTCCGCAGGCGGCGGCCGTCTCCCGCGGGGTCAGCGGCTGGTGACCACCCGGGTCACCAGCTCGGCGAACTCGGCGGTGGCGGGGTGGGTGGGCCGTACGGGCCAGGCAAGGTGCACGGCGAGCCGCTCGGCATCGTCGATCGGCACGAAGGTCACACCGGGGTGCGCGTGCTGGGACGCCGTCGACTCCCCCGTCACGCCGATGCCGAGTCCGCCGGCGATCTCGGTGAGCCAGTCGTCGGTGTTGTCGACGGTCAGCGCGACACGCGGCCGCTCGCTAGGCGGCCAGAGGTCGAGCCGGGTGATGCCGTAGTGGGTGATCACGACGGTCTCGTCGCGCAGCTCGCCGAGCAGGATCGATTCCTGCGCGGCCAACCGGTGGCCGACGGGCAGGACCGCCATCCGGGGCTCCCGAAAGAGCAACTGGGTGACGCGGTCGGATCGTTCGAACTCGCCACGGACCACCGCGACGTCGGCGATGCCGCGGTCCAGCCCGCCGTCCGCGTGATCGACGCGATGGACCTCGAGCGGAACCTGCGGGTAGTCGCTGCGCCACCGACGCATCACCTCGCCGGTGTGTCGGCCGAGCGCCGACCACGCATAACCGAGCCGCAGCGGGCGCGGTTGGCGGCCGGCGGCCGCCGCCACGTCGTCGACGGCGGCGAGCGCGGCCACCGCAGCCCGGTAGGTGCGCACGCCGACATCGGTCAGCGCCACGGAACGAGTCGTGCGCGTCACCAACTGCCCTTCCAGCAAGGCCTCGAGCGCGACGACGGTCCGTGAGAGCGCCGGCTGCGAGATGCCGAGACGGGCGGCGGCAGCGGTGAACGTCCCCTCCTCGGTCACTGCCACCAATGCCCGCAGGTGACGGAGCTCGAGGGGGTTCGGATCCATGACCGAGGAGCATAGATGCCCTGCGACGGGTATTTCCCCACGACGGCATGGCGCTCCTACCGTGACGGCATGGCCGGCCCAGGATCGCGAGACACGGCGACGGGGTCCGCCCTCGCCGTCGTCAGCGTGTTGTCGGTGCAGTTCGGCGCCGCCGTCGCCGCCTCGCTGTTCGACCGCATCGGCGCGCTCGGCGCCGTCGCCCTGCGGCTCACGGCCGCGTCCCTGGTGCTGGTCACGCTCACCCGGCCGTGGCGACGCGTACGCACCCGCGCCGACCTCGAGGCGGCGTTCGTCTTCGGTGCCGTCTTCGCCGGCATGCACACCACGCTCTACCTCGCGATCGAACGGCTGCCGCTGGCAACCGTCGTCACGCTCGAGTTCCTCGGTCCGCTCGGCGTCGCCATCGTGACCGCCCGGTCGTGGACGACGCGGGTCTGGGCGCTCCCGGCGGCGGTCGGGGTCGCCCTGCTCGCCGGCGTCCTGCCCGGCGGCGATCCGCGCGGCGGCGATCTGCTCGGCGTCGGGTTCGCGTTGTCGACCGCATGCTGCTGGGCCGGCTACATCGTGCTGAGTGGGCGACTCGGCCGCAGCGGCACCGGCCCGGCGGGCCTGGCGGTGGGGTGCGCAGCCGGTGCGGTGGTGATGCTTCCCGTCGGCGCCGCCACCGCGGGCGCCGACCTGCTGCAACCCCAGGCCCTCGCCGTCGGTCTCGCCGTGGGCGTCCTGTCCAGCGCCATTCCCTACAGCCTGGACCTCCTCGCGCTACGGCGGCTGCCCACGGCGGTCTTCGGCGTGCTCACCAGCCTCAACCCCGCCGTCGCCGCGCTGGCCGGCTTCGTCCTGCTCGTCCAGACGCCGTCACGGACTCAGCTCGGCGGCATCGCCTTGGTCACGCTGGCCAGCGGCGGGGTCACGATCGGTCGAACCGTCCGCACCGCCACGGCGCGCCGCGCAGTCCGACGAAGGCCGCTGCCGCACGCCGGCCCCGAGTCGCGACGATCGCCGAACGCGACCCGGCTGGGCCGAGCGTCTCTATAGTCCCGGGATGCAGCTCGAGCAGGTCGCCCTGATCGTCGAGGACTACGACCGGGCCATCGACTTCTTCGTCGACGTCCTCGGCTTCGACCTCGTCGAGGACTCGCCGGCGCTGACGAACGACGGACGGGCGAAGCGCTGGGTCGTCGTCCGGCCTCCCGGCTCGCGGACTGCGCTGCTGCTCGCCCGGGCCGACGGCGACCGGCAGGCCCGCGCCGTCGGCGAGCAGTTCGCCGGCCGTGTCGGGTTCTTCCTGCGCGTCGAGGACTTCGCGGACAGCTACGCACGCCTGCGTCGAGCGGGCGTCGAGTTCGTCAGCGAGCCGCGGCACGAACCGTACGGCGACGTCGTGGTGTTCCGCGACATCGCCGGGAACCGGTGGGACCTGCTGGGCCCGGAGCCCGAGCGATGAGCGACGGCGGCCGGCGCGGACCTCGGCGGCGCGAGTAGGGCGCGGCCGCAACGTCCTGCTCGATGTCGACGGGTCACCGCAGTGACGCACGGGCCCGCTTGTGGGACGTCATCGCGTACGGGCAAGGTTGCGGAATGGGAAGCGAGCTACCGCCCCTGACCGTCGCCGACGCCGCGGCGTGGCGAGCGTGGCTGCACGAGCACCACGGTGAGCACGGCGGCGTGTGGCTGACGCTCGGCAAGAAGGGCGCGACCGGGCCCACCAGCCTCACCTACGGTCAGGCGCTGGAAGAGGCGCTGTGCCACGGCTGGATAGACGGGCAGGTCCGCGGCGGCGACGAGCGCAGCTACCGGCAGCGGTTCACGCCGCGCACCGCGCGCAGTGGGTGGTCGAAGCGCAACACCACCATCGCCGAGGAGCTGATCGCGCAGGGGCGCATGCACCCGGCCGGCCTGGCCGCGATCGAGCGGGCCAAGGACGACGGCCGCTGGGCGGCCGCCTACGCCGGCGCGGCCACCATCACCGTGCCGCCCGACCTCGAGGCGGCGCTCGCCGCGAATCCTGCCGCACGGCAGCTGTTCGAGACCCTCACCGGTCAGAACCGTTACGCCGTCCTGTACCGCATCGAGACCGCCAAGCGGGCCGACACGCGTCGCCGGCGCATCGAGCAGTTCGTCGCCATGCTCGAACGCGGCGACACCGTCTACCCGCAGCGCAGCCGACCACCCGGCTGATCGTCACGCGGCCGGCCGGTACCGGGCCTACTCGCCGGCGAGGTCGATGACGACCTTGCCGTGCACGTGCCGGGCGGCCTGCAGCTCGACCGCCTCCCGGATCCGCTCGACCGGGAAGGTGGCGGCGATGGGCACGCGGAGCCGGCCCGCGGCGACCAGCCGAGCGATCCGGTCGAGCGCACCGGGGGCGGCGTCGGCGCCGTTGGCCGGCGTGATCCCGTCGATCCTCCCGGCGATGGTCGTGATGCGCTCGTCCCGGACGCCCAACTGCCGAGCCGCCAGCGCGGTGTCGGCGCCGAAGAGGTCGATCGCCGCGGTGACGCCCTGGGGCGCCACGGCGCGAACGCGATCCGGCATGCCCTCGCCGTAGGCGACCGGTTCGGCTCCCAACGCCCGCAACACGTCCGCCGAGGACGCCGATCCGGTGCCGATCACCCGCGCCCCGGCGAGGCGCGCGAGCTGGACGACGAAGACGCCGACACCGCCGCCGGCACCACCGACGAGCACCGTGTCATCCGGCCCCGCCCCGACGACGGCCAGGGCGGCGGACGCCGTGCACCCCGCGATGGTCAGCACGGCGGCGGTCCGGTCGTCCAGGCCGTCGGGGGTGCGGTGCACGTCCCCGGCCGTCGCGATGGCTCCTGCCTGCTCCACCAGGACGTAGTCGGCGACGGCGCGGGACATGGCGCCGCCGAACACGCGATCGCCGACCGCGAAGTCGGTCACGCCCGGACCGACCTGATCCACGACGCCGGCGTAGTCGGTGCCGAAGCCGCAGGGCAGGCTCAACCCGAAGCGCGTCGCGGTCTCCGCGTCCGAGGTCATGAACCAGTCCATCGGATTCAGCCCGGCCGCGGTGACCCTCACGCGCAGCTGCTCGGCGACGGCCTGCGGGGCGGGGACGTCGTTCAGGCGCAGGGCGTCCGGACCCCCGAACGACTCGAACTGCACCGTCCTTCCGGTGGCCGGTGTCGGGGTTCCTGACGAGTCGGGCATGGGGGATCGTCCCTTCGACGGCTGCGGACCGGAGCACTAAGCGGACTATGCTCCGGTTGTTCTTCGACCGTACCACCTAAGTGGAGCGTGATCCGTTTGCCCGAGTCGTCGGCGCCCGCGTTGCGCGCGGACGCAGCCCGCAACCGTGACCAGGTGCTCGCCGTGGCGACACGGGTGTTCGGCACCGCCGACCGGGAGCCCTCGATGCGCGCGATCGCACGCGAGGCCGGCGTCGGTATCGGCACGCTCTACCGGCACTTCCCCACGCGCGAGTCGCTCGTCGACGCGGTGTACCGCGACCAGGTCGTCCGCCTGACCAGCGGCGCCGACGAGCTGCTGGCCGAGCTGTCCCCCAGCGCGGCGCTGCGTCGCTGGATGGACCTGTTCGGGGACTGGATCGCGACCAAGAACGGGATGCTCGACACCCTGTTGACCATGATCGAGTCCGGCGAGATCGCCCACGACCGGACGCGGACCGAACTCCACTCGGCGGTCGAGCGGATCCTGCGGGCGGGCCGCACGACGGGCGAGTTCGGTGTGGACGTCACCGCCGAGGACGTCGCGGCGAGCCTCATCGGCGTCTTCACCGTTGCGCCACTGCCCGATCACCGTGCCCGCGCGCACCGCCTGCTGGACATCGTGAGCAACGGCCTGCGACCGCCACCACCAGGATAGGGCGCGGGACGGGGCTTGCGGCAAGACCCGGGGGCTGCGCCAGAGTGGCGCGTCCGATCAGCCGTACGGAGGGATACAGGGTGACCGCACCGCTCGACGAGGGGCCGTTCTTCCACGGCACGATCGCGCAGCTGGGCACGGGTGACCTGCTCACCGCGGGCCGCGCGTCGAACTACCGTCCCGAGATCGTGATGAACCACGTCTACTTCACCGCCCTGCTCAGCGGTGCCGGCCTCGCCGCCGAGATCGCGGCCGAGCTCGCGCCGCGCGACGCGGTCCCGCGGGTCTATGTCGTCACGCCGACGGGTCCGTACGAGAACGACCCGAACGTGACCGACAAGAAGTTCCCCGGCAACCCCACCCGGTCCTACCGCAGCAGCGCGCCATTGCGGATCGTCGACGAGACCGCCGACTGGCCGCGGTTGACGCCCGAACAGCTGCAGACGTGGCGGGAACGACTCACGGCTCTGCTGTCGAGCGAGCACGCCGAGATCATCAACTGAAGCGTGCCACGGTCGGCGGCGCGCACGTCGGCGACAGCGCGGCCGGACGGTGCCCCGAGCTCACTCGTTCGGGTCGTGGTGCTGGGCGATGTTCAGCACCACGCCACCGGGCGCCCGGACGAAGAAGCGACGGATCCCCCACGCCTCGGTCGTCAGCGGGTGGACGATCTCGTAGCCGTGGCGTCGGGCGGCGGCATAGGCCTCGTCCACGTCGTCGACCTTCACGGTGAGCAGCGGGTTCTGCGGGCCGGTCGCGTCTCGCGTCAGCAGCTGGACGTGCTCGCCCGACGAGGGCACGACGAATCTCGTGACCCAGTCCAGTCCGAGGTCCTCGCGGTCGAGGCCGAGGAAGTCGGCGTAGAAGGCGGTGGCCTCGTCCAGGTCGGGCACCGCGAGATCGGCCGTCACCCGAATGACCCGCATCAGCGACTCCGTCCGTCGTCGTAGGGTTCGCGCCCTTCGTAGTCCGCGGGCAGCCCGGCGTCAACGGGACCTACTCTTCGCGGATGCGACGACGAGGGCTGCGACCCGTGACCCGGGACGAGACCGGCGCGTTGCAAGCGCTGCTCGACGCCGCCGCGGACTACACCCGGGACGCACTGGGTCGACCGCCCCGCCCGGGTGACGCCGTCGCCGTGCTCGACGGTCGACCCGACGGGGTGTCGCCGATCGACAAGTTCGCGTTCGGGTCGTGGCACGACAGCGAGCTCGTGGCGTTCGCCGACGTCGTTCGCGGCTACCCGGCCGCCGACGTGGCGTACCTCGGCCTGCTGGTCGTTCACCCGAACCACCGCCGACGCGGCGTCGCCCGCACGTTCCACGACGACCTGGTGATGTGTCTGCGCAGCTGGGACGAGATCGCACGGGTACGCCTCAGCATCGTCGCCACCAATGCCGTCACCGCCGAGCCGTTCTGGTCCGCGCTCGGCTACGCGCCGACCGGTGAGTCGCGTCCGATCCGCCGAGACGACGGCGTGGCCACCACCGTCGCGTTCTGGGAACGCGCCGTCGACCGGCGCGCTCGCTGACGGCTCGGTCGAGAGCCGCGCGTCACGACGTCGCGCGGGCCAGCGGCGTGCCCTCGATGGCGGCGCGGAACTCGACGAGCGACTGGAACACCTGGACCGCGCCCGCCTCGTGGAGCTCGCCGACGGAGTAGCCGCCGCTGCGTACGGCGATGGTAGGGATCTTGAGCTTGCTCGCGGCGACGACGTCCCAGGTCGAGTCGCCGATCATGATGCCGGCCGCACCCTCGACCTTGGCGAGCGCCGTGGAGACGAGATCAGGCTCGGGCTTGCTCGTCTCGGCGTCCTCGGACGTGGTCCACGCGTCGGCGAGCGACTTGCCGTCGACGAGGTCGAGGAACACGTCGACGTGCTTGGCCTTGCCCGAACTCGCGAGCACCAGCTTGAAACCGCGGTCCTTGACCTCCTGCAGCAGCTCGTGCGCGCCCTCGAACGGCTCGATGTCGCCGAGCAATCGGTCGAACTCCTCGACCCAGGCGTCGCGCAGGTCGTCCCCGTGCTCCTGCTCCACGTCCTGGCCGGCGACGTCGGGGACGAGGTTGTCGCCGCCCATGCCGATCGCGCGGTGGATGCGCCAGAGGGGTCGGGAGACGTCGTAGCGACGGAACGCCCGCTGCCACGCCAGGGCGTGCTGGTAGTTGGTGTCGACCAGCGTGCCGTCGACGTCGAAGATCGCGGTGTCAGCCATTCCCCGATCCTGCCCCGCCCACGACGTGCGCCATCACCGCAGTCGCCGTGGCGGCCTACCCGGCGACGACCGCGGTGCCGCAGCTGAAGGGAGTGCCGGAGGCCCCGTTCTGCCGGCATGCCCAGATCCTGACCGGGGAGCTCTCGCGGGTGATGTCATGGTAGGCGGAGCGGCTGGTGCCCTCGCCCGTTCCGACGTACACATGCTCGTAGGTCGCCCAGCCCCCGTTGGCCTGCTGGACCTGGATCCATCCGACGACGCCGACGGAATCCTTGTCGTCGTCGTAGACGGTGTAGACATCGATCCGGTCGTCGAAGGTCGTGTGCCCGGCGATGTGACCGGTGTCCGAGGTGTAGGCCTTGCCGCTCGCCGCCAAGGCGGACGGGGCCGTGATCACCAGCACCGTCCCGACGGCTGCCACGGCCGCCACGCCGCCGGTCGCGCGGCGACGCGCAACGCCGCGGTACACGTCGCCCGCGGCCCGGGCATGATCGCGACGCGCCATCACGTCTTCGAACTGTCGGTCGCCGCGCCGTCGGTGTACTGGCTCAGCTTGTTGCAGGCGCTGTGGCTGCCGTCGCACCGCCCGGCGAACCTGATGTAGATGGTCTTGCCCTCCGGGAAGGACTTGTTGCACTCGCGCAGGGACTGCTCGCCGCCGGTGTTTACGCACAGCCCGGTGCGGCCGATCGAGGGAATCGACCAGAACGCCGCGACGCGCATGTTGTCCTTCTCCGTGTCCTTGACGTAGATCTCGTCGCCGCCACGCTCGTAGACGGCTTCGCCGTAGAAGTTCCCGGAGTACGCGTCCTCGTGCGCCCAGTAGTCACCCTGTACCGCGATCTGGTACTCGTACGTGTCGGCCAGCGCCGGGTTCGCCGCCACGATCATCGCGGTGAAGCCCGCTGCCGCGATTCCTATCAATCGAGATATTTTCACGATGACCTGCTTCCGCTGTCGAGGAATGGATGGCGTCGCACAGAGTCGGGCAGCGATTCGCGATGGAACCGGCGCTAGTCGAAGTCGCTCGCGTACCCGTCGACGATCTTGTGGCCGTTCCCGTCGTACATGATCGCGTGATAGGTGTGGTTGCCCGCCGGCTGTGAGCGGTACACGTAGGAGTAGTAGTCGCCGTCGACCGAGACGGTCGACGAGCCGGTCTGGATGGACAGCTTCATGTACTTCGAGACGTCGGCGTACTTGCCCCTGGCGTAGAGGTAGGCGTTGCCGGCCCCGCCCGGGGCGCAGATGGTGGCGGCGACCGACCCGCCGTAGCTGAAGTTGTGCTGGTAGTACGTGGAGCCGCTGATACGGCTGGCGCAGAAGTCGGCCGCCGAGGCGGCCGGCGCCTGCACGCCGATACCGACCGCCAGGCTGCCGGCGAGCAGGACTCCCATGGCACGTGTCCTCATTCGACTGATCCCTTCTCCGATTCCAACAGTGCGTAGGCGTAACCGGCCGAGAAACGCGAGCGGACGTCGAGAGCGACCATGGCGGCGGCAATGGTGGCGCGGACGGTGCGCACACTGAGGTCGAGCCTGGCGGCGATGCGCTCGTCGGCCAGGTCGTGGCGCAGCAGATCGAGCACGAGCCGTTGCCGCTCGGTCAGCTCCGGCTCGGCCGGCTTTCCACGACACGGCCGGGCACGGCTGCGCACGGCGTCCCAGTAGACGCGGGCGGCGTCCACCGCCGGCCGGCCGCGCAGCCGGAGGATGGACTCCTCACCGTTGCGCGTCGGCCCGTGCAGGTAGACCTCGCGTTGATCGACCAGGCGCATCTGGATCGGCGCCTGCGAGTAGAGGTACGGCGCCCCCTCGGCCGCCAGCATCGTGCGCGCTGCCGCGTCGGTGCCGCGATGGTCGAAGACGCTGACCATCTCCAGACCACGCCCGACGCACAGCCGGTTGTTGGGAAGGCTGAGCGCCAGATGATCCGCCGAGGTGAACGGCCGAGTCGACAACAGGTGCCGCCACCCCCGGGCGGTGCCCATCATCCAGGCGTTGAGCCGAGCCGACCCGGTCACCAGGTGCACGTCGTCGGACTCGGTACCGCGCTCGAGCTCGGCCAGGGCACCGCGCCGCACCGCCAGCAGCTCGACGGTCGCGTCGAGCACATGCTGCTGCGCGACGCTGCTGACGCACGATGGATCGGCCACGAAGCCCCCTCGACCCGACCGGACGCCACTCGCGACGCCGCTGCCCCGAGACTGCCCGCCGCTCCCGTCGCAGGCAACGGGTCAGAATGGTTCCTGCAACATGCTGCACCTGCCGCCGAGAGGGGAAGAGGGCCATCAGTGAGATCGCTCGTCGTCACGGTGCGGCTCGACGACGAGACGCAGCAGCGCTTCGAGCGCGAACGCGCCCGCTGGTTCCCGGCGGGACGAACACAGGTGGGCGCACACGTCACGCTGTTCCACGCCGTACCCGGCGAGCTCCGCGACGACGTCGAGACGGACCTGCACGACGTCACCGGTCCCCCGTTCGACGTCGCGGTGACCGGCGTGCGTTCGCTGGGGCGGGGCGCGGCGTACGTTCTGCACTCCGACGAGCTGACCCGGCGGCACGCGACCCTGCAGCGCGCGTGGTGGCCCCACCTGACCCGCCAGGACCGGCAGCCGTTCCGCGCCCACGTCACCGTGCAGAACAAGGTCGACCCGGCGACCGCCCGTCGCACCGTCGCCGAGCTGCAGGCCGCGTTCGCGCCCTTCCCCGTCGCGGCGCTCGGCTGGTCGCTGTGGCGCTACGACGGCGGTCCGTGGACGCACCTGATCGACGTCCCCTTCCGCTGATCCCCGCTCCGCCCCCGGCGACCGGGACGAACGGGTCAGAGCGGCAGGTCCTCCAGCATCTCGGTGACGAGCGCGGCGATGGGCGACCGCTCCGAACGGGTCAGGGTGACGTGCGCGAAGAGCGGGTGACCGCGCAGCGCCTCGATCACCGCGGCGACACCGTCGTGACGCCCGACGCGCAGGTTGTCGCGCTGGGCGACGTCGTGGGTGAGGACGACTCGCGACCCCGCCCCGATGCGCGAGAGCACCGTCAGCAGCACGTTGCGCTCCAGCGACTGCGCCTCGTCGACGATGACGAACGAGTCGTGCAGCGACCGCCCCCGGATGTGCGTGAGCGGCAGCACCTCGAGCATGCCGCGGTCCATGACCTCGTCCATCACGTCCCCGGAGACGAGCGCGCCGAGCGTGTCGAACACCGCCTGCGCCCAGGGCGCCATCTTCTCGTTCTCCGAGCCCGGCAGGTAACCGAGGTCCTGCCCCCCGACGGCGTAGAGCGGCCGGAACACCACGACCCGCTTGTGCGCGCGCCGCTCCAGCACCGACTCGAGGCCGGCGCACAGTGCGAGCGCGGACTTGCCGGTGCCCGCGCGGCCGCCGAGGGACACGATGCCGACCTCCGGGTCGAGCAGCAGGTCCAGCGCGATGCGCTGCTCGGCCGAGCGGCCACGCAGCCCGAACGCCTCGCGGTCGCCGCGGACGAGCCGGACGTGCTTGTCCGGCGTGATCCGCGCGAGCGCGGAGCCCTTTGCCGAGTGCAGCACCAGGCCGGAGTGGCACGGCTCGTCGGCGACCTCGGCGAAGTCGACGGAGCCGGCGAGCTCGATCGGCTCGCCGTCGTAGAGCTCGTCGACGGCCGCCGCGGAGACGTCGAGCTCCCGGATGCCGGTGTAGCCGGTCGCGTCGGCGACCGGGTGCAGCCGGTACTCGTCGCTGTCCAGGCCCACCGACGCCGCCTTGACGCGCAGCGGCATGTCCTTGGTGACGAGGGTGACGTTGCGGCCCTCGGCGGCGAGGTTCAACGAGACGGCCAGGATGCGCGAGTCGTTGCTGTCGACGCGGAAGCCCGCGGGCAACGTCGAGAGGTCGGAGTGGTTCAGCTCGACGTGCAGCGTCCCGCCGGCATCGCCGATCGGCACCGGCGCGTCGAGCCGGCCGTGCGTGATGCGCAGCTCGTCGAGCACCCGCAGCGTCTGCCGGGCGAACCAGCCGAGTTCCGGGTGGTGCCGCTTGCCCTCGAGCTCGCTGATGACGACCAGCGGCAGGACCACGTCGTGCTCGGCGAAACGCCCCAATGCGCCGGGGTCGGAGAGCAGGACCGAGGTGTCGAGGACGAAGGTGCGCAGGCCGGAGTCGGGCTGGACAGCAGTCACGAGACGCTCCTGACGAGAGGTCGGCACCCGGGCGCACACGCGCCCGCAGCGCTGCTGGGGTGACGGTTCGTCCCTGCCCGCCGACCGAGGGACCGCGAGCGGGGCGAACCGGCCCCCTCGTGGATCCGTTCGGATCTCGGCACTGGTGGGACCTCCGCCGGCGACCGGGGTGGTCCCGGTCACTGCAGCGCAACGTACGTCGACCACCGGCGGCGGACGCGAAGGCGCGCCCAGGCCCCGGTTACGGCTCGGTTAACACCGGATCGTGGACCCACCTGCTCGCTCCACCGGCATGTCGGTCCACGATCGGGTCAGTCGGTCTCGGCGGGGCGGGTCGGGTCGGCGCCCCACTGCGACCACGAGCCCGGGTAGAGCGCGATGTCGGCGCGCCCGGCGAGGGTGAGCGCCAGCAGGTCGTGGCAGGCCGTGACACCCGAGCCGCAATAGGCGACAGCGGGACCGGCCGGGTAACGCTCGGCGAGGTCGGCGGCGGGGCGGAACCGGCCGTCGGGGCCGAGGTTGTCCTGCCACGGCGCGCTGCGGGCGCCGGGGACGTGCCCGGCGCGCGGGTCGACCACCGGATCGCCGTGCGCGTAGCGCTGCGCGGTGCGGGCGTCGTAGACCGTCGCGCCGGAGTCGGGCAGCTCGTCGGCGACGACGAACCGCTCCGCGGGCCACGGCCGCGGAGCGCGCTCGACCACGGGGTGATGGGCCACGTCGGTGACGAGCTCCCCGGCCGTCGCGAGCCAGGCGTCCAGACCACCGTCGAGCACCGCGACCGGCTCACCCAGCACGTGCAGCAGCCACCACAGCCGCGCCGCCGTCGACCCGCCCACGTCGTCGTACGCGACGACCGGTGTGCCCGCGGCGATGCCGACGCGCGCCAGGGCGGCGGCGAAGTGCTCGGGCGTCGGCAGCGGGTGACGGCCCGCCTCCCGCGTGGCGGGGGCCGAGAGATCGGTGTCGACGTCGAGGTGGACGGCGCCGGGCAGGTGCCCGGCGTCGTAGGCGTCGCGACCGGTGCGCCCGTCCGACGGCCGCAGGTACCAGCGCACGTCCACCGTCCGCACGTCCTCGAGGTGCGTGGCCAGCCATGCCGCGTCGACCAGCGGCCCGAACGCCGTCACTTGCCGAACCGACGCTGCCGGGTGCCGTAGTCGCGCAGCGCGCGGTAGAAGTCGATGCGCCGGAAGTCGGGCCACAGCGCGTCGCAGAAGTAGAACTCGGAATGGACCGACTGCCAGAGCAGGAACCCGCCGAGACGCTGCTCGCCGGACGTCCGGATCACCAGGTCGGGGTCGGGCTGGCCCTTCGTGTACAGGTGCTCGGCGATGTGGTCAACGTCGATGATCTCGGCCAGCTCCTCGAGGGTGCCGCCCTTGGCCGCGTGCTCCTGCAGCAGCGAGCGGACGGCGTCGGCGATCTCGCGCCGCCCGCCGTAGCCGACGGCGATGTTGACGGTCAGGCCGTCACGGGTGGCCGTGGCCTCCTCGGCGCGCTTGAGCCGCTCGGCCATCGCGCCGGGCAGCAGGTCGAGCGCCCCGACCGCCTTGACCCGCCACGGCGTGCTCGGTGCGGCCAGCTCGTCGGCCACCCCGCCGATGATCTGCAGCAGCGGTTCGAGCTCCTCGGCGGGTCGGCGCAGGTTGTCGGTGGACAGCAGCCAGATCGTCACGTGGGCGACGCCGGCCTCACTGCACCACTGCAGCAGGTTGGTGATGTGCTGCGCGCCGGCGACGTGACCGTGGCTGACGTCGTCGAAGCCGGCGGCACGCGCCCAGCGCCGGTTGCCGTCGACCATGATCGCGACGTGCCGCGGGACGGGCAGCCCGTCCAGATGCGAGCGGAGGCGTCGTTCGTACACGGCGTAGACCGCGTCGCGCACTCCCACGGCGTCCAACCTATCGCCCCGACGCGCCCGGCCGAACCGTCTCGCTCGCACAGCGAAGTCCAACCTACGGCCAGGTAACCTCCGGACGATGACGACCGTCGAGCCTGGCGCCTCCGGACCCGTTGCGGCGATCGCCCATGCGGTCGCCGAGCTGAAACCGCGCCTGCGCGGCTGGCTGCACGCCTACGCCGCGCTCGTCTCGCTCGCGAGCGGCGCGGCGCTCGTCGCCACGGCGGCGTCGCTGCGCGGCGGCGTCGCTGCCCTCGTCACGGCCGTCTACTGCGCGACGGTCACCATGCTGTTCGGGACGTCCGCCCTCTATCACCGGCTGTCGTGGAGCCCGACCGCCCAGCGGGTGATGAAGCGCCTCGACCACTCGATGATCTTCGTGTTCATCGCCGGCACCTACACGCCGATCGCTGCGCTCACCCTGCCCGAGGGGGCGATGGTCGCGGTGCTGATCGCGGTCTGGGCCGGGGCCGCGCTCGGCGTCTCGCTGCAGCTCGTCTGGCCGTCGTCGCCGCGCTGGCTGTCCGCGCCGTGCTACATCGCGCTCGGCTGGGTCGCGGCCTTCGTCTTCCCCGATCTGTTGCACAACTCCGGCGTCGCCGCCTTCGTCCTCATCGCCGCCGGTGGCGTCGTCTACACCGTGGGCGGCGTCGTGTACGCGCTGAAGCGACCGAACCCCTGGCCCGGCGTCTTCGGCTTCCACGAGGTCTTCCACCTCTGCACGCTCGTCGCGGCCCTGTGCCACTACGTCGCGATCTGGTTCGCCGTCTTCGCCTGACGCACGCCCGCCCGCACTCACCCGCCACCCGTCCGTGTCGGGCGACGGCGCACGTCCCCACTTCTGTGTAATGTTGTAATCACCATTACGCAGGAGGTTGGACATGTACGGAGCGGATCACCCCTTCGCCGAGCGACGGTTCCGCCACGGCGGCATGCGCGGCGGCCCCGAGCACGGCGGGCGCGGCGAGCACGGCGGACGCGGGCGCGGCGAGCGCGGGCCCCGCGGCGGCGGCTGGCAGCAGGCGGACCTGCCGTCGGCCGAGGACGCGCCCGAGTGGCTCGCCGGCCGGTTGCCCGACGACTGGTTCACCGGTACCCCCCGGGTCACGGTCGACCGCGAGGAGATCGTCGTGGTCGGCGAGCTGCCGGTGCCCGAGGACGACGCCGGCGGCGCCAGCACGGCCGCGGCGCAGGGCCGCATCGGCCGCTTCCGCGAGGACACCCGCGACGCACGCGTCCGGATCGCCCAGGAGGCCGAACAGCGCTACGGCCGCAAGGTCGCGTGGGGGGCCGGCATCGGCGACACCCAGGTGATGTTCTCCCACCTCGCCGTGCCGGTCATGACCCGGCTGCGCCACGACGAGCGCCGCGTCCTCGACACGCTCGTCGACGCCGGTGTCGCCCGCTCCCGCTCCGACGCACTCGCCTGGTGCGTGAAACTGGTCGGCGAGCACGCCGACGACTGGCTCGCCGAGCTGCGCGAGGCCATGGCCGAGGTCGACAAGCTGCGTCGCCGCGGCCCCGCCGACTGACGCGACCCGGCCCGGGGGCGACCCGCACTGTCCAGTCGGCGAGGCCGTTGTCCGGCGATTGACGTACCACGACGCGTCCCGGCGCAAGCGTGGTGTGCGCCACAGGCGTTTGGGTCACGATCCCGCCATGGCCGAACCACGGCGAGAGCAGCCAGGACGATGAGCGAGCCCATAAACGGCTCGGTCCTGATCTCGACCCGCTTCCCACCCGGCGGCGAGCTCGCGGCCGCCGCCCGCCGGGTGGCCGCGAGCGAATCCGTCGTGGTCGTCGTCGAGACGGCGACGCGCCACATCCTCGTCGCCAGCAGACGCGCCGTGGCGTTCCTGTGCGGGAACGGGGGTGCGGTGGTCGACCATGACGTGTTCGAGTTCATGATCGACCGCGTGCCGCACGAGGCACGTGCCTTGTTCCTCGCCGGACGCATCACCGGCTACGACACGCGCTCCACCCGGATGCGCACCGGACGAGGGCCGGTCGACGTCGCGCTGTCGGTCCGGTGCTTCGCGGGCCAGCCGCCGCGCAGCTGGGTACAGCTCTCGATCCGCCAGCTGCGCCCGGCCGCCGGCCCGGGCTCGTCCCCCGCTCTCGCCGGCCGGCAGGGCCCGACGCAGCCGGTGTACGGGACCGCCGACGGCGCGTACGACGTCGCCCAGCTCAGCGCGTCCGCGGTGTCGCTGTTCGGCGTGCCGGTCGCCGACATCGTCGGCACGACGCTGCTGACCCTCGTCGCCGAACCCGACCGGCCGGTGCTGATGCGCGCGATATCCGACGCCGCGCTGACCGGCACCGTGGCGACCGCGACCGTCGGGGCCATCCACCACGGTGCCGGTGCGGCCGGCTCCGCCGAGGCCGTGCCCTGCCGCTTCACCGCCCTGCCGTTGCAGCCGGCGCCGGGCTGCGCGTTCGTCTTCGTCCCGGTCGACAGCGCGGTGTCCGACGCGCAGGCCGCGCTCGACCTGGGCGGCCTCGTGGGCGGATCCGGTGTCGACCGGCTCGCGGGCGCACCGCGCGGCACGAACACCCGGCCCCCGGTCGCGGGATACGCCGATCTCACCCCGCGCGAGCTGGACGTGGTCGACCGCCTGGTCGCCGGCGACCGGGTGCCCGCGATCGCCCGCGCGCTGTTCGTGAGCCAGAGCACGGTGCGCACCCACGTCGCCGCGGCCGCCCGCAAGCTCGGCGCGCGCGACCAGCAGGAGCTGATCGACCTGTTCCGCGGACGTTCCTGACCGGTGCGGCCCGGCGCGCCCTCACCGGCGCCCCCGTCCCTAGACGTTCCGTCGAACTCGCGCGGAACGACGTCGTTTCCCCTCCACCCCCCGGTTCGTCGGCCGATCGGCAGCACAACGAACCCAGGAGGGGCACGCAATGCACGTCGACATCACCGCCACGGCCGCACCCGCGCCGGACCGGGACCGGCCGGCCGGGAGCGCTCGGCCGTCCCGGTACCTGGACGTCGCGGCGCGATCGCTGTCCCGGCTGACCGACGTGGGCCCCATGGGGCTCTGGGCCGCGACGCGAGCGGCCGACGGGCAGTACACGGCGCTGCGGGTCACGACTCGCGACGGTGAGAGCCTCGACCGCCCGCCGGCCGCCCGGTGGGCGGACTCGGTCTGCTTCCGGATGGTGAAGGGCATCGGGCCCCGGGTCACCCCCGACATCCGCACCGAACCCGGTTACGCCGACTCCGTGCTCGGTCACGAGACCGGCACCCGCGGCTACGCCGGCGCGCCCGTCGTCACGCCGAACGGGATGCTCGTCGGCTCACTGTGCGGTGTCAGCTTCGCGCCGCTGTCGACCGTCCAACTGCGCGAGGTCGCGCGGTGGCGCTCGGTCGTGGAGGCGCACGCCGACCTGCTGGGCGTGGAGTTCCAGGCCGAACTCGACCGCATGGACGAGGCGCGCGACCACGACCGCGACGACGCCCTGCGCAGCCGCGACAAGCTGACCGGCCTGCCCGACCGCCGCGGTTGGGCGTTGCTGCTCACGCGCGAGGACGAGCGCTGCGCCGCCGTCGCCGAGCCGCTCGGCGTGGTCGTCGTCAGCCTGGACGGTGCGCGGACGGCTCGCGCGTTGCGGCGCGGCGTGGCGGCGCTGCGCGAGGTCGTCACCGACGACCGGCCGGTCGTCCGGCTCGGCGGGCGGCAGTTCGGCGTCCTGGCGCCGGGCTCGACCACGCGAACGGTGCGGACGCTGTCGGCGCAGGTCGAGGACGCGTTGGGCGGAACCGGCCTGCGCCCGACGAGCGGGTGGGCGATGCGCGCCGACGGCACCGGGGCGTGCGGCGCGTGGCGCGCGGCCGAGCAGAGCCAGCTCGTCGCTCGGCGCGTGGCGAGAATGCCGTGACGGCGCCCGCGCCGGGCGCACCCAGCCACCCGGACGCGGGACTCGTCCGCCCGTTGCTCGTCGCCCTCACGGTGCTCGCGACGCTGACGCTCTTCCTCGACCCGGGCGCCGTGCAGCGGGCCGAGGCCGCGACGTCCGCCGTCCTCGCGCGCCTCGCCGGCGTCGGCTCGGCGCACCGGATCGGCGACCAGGTCGTGTTCGCGACGGCCGACGGCCTCGGCGGGTACGACGTCTCGCTCGGCTGCACCGTCGCGTTCCTGCTGCTGCCCTACGTCGTGGTGACGCTCGGGCTGCTCTCGATCGGACGGGTGTCGCCGCTGCGAGCCGCCACCGCCCTGACCGCCGCCCTCGTCACCGTCGTGACGTTCAACCAGCTGCGCCTGCTCGCCATCGCGGCGGCGATGCACGCGTGGGGCCCCCGTACCGGGTACTCCCGCACCCACGTGCTCGTCGGCACCGTCATCAGCACGATCGGCATGGTCGCCGCCGGCGCCGCCTATTTGGCGATCCTGCTGCGCGGCGAGGGCCCCCGCAGCCGGCGCGCGTCGCACGTCGGGACGGTTGCTCGTGGATAGCCCCGTCCTGGGCCTCGCCCTGCTGAACACCGCGGCGTTCCTGCTCTGCGTGACCTTCCTCGTCTACGTCGGGCTCATCATGGCGCCCTACCTGCGCCGGCAGGACAACCCGCCGGGGTGCCGCGACGAGTACGCCTGGCACTACATCGTTCCGTGCCTGGACGAGGAACCCGTCGTCGCGGGCACCGTCGCGCATCTCGTGGCGGACTTTCCCGAGGCCACGTTCTGGTGTGTCGACGACGGGTCGGGCGACGGCACCGGCGCCGTCCTCGCCCGCCTCGCCGAGCAGCACCCGCAGGTCCGGCTGGTGAGCCGGCGGGCGCCCGAGGCCCGGCAGGGCAAGGGTGCCGCGCTCAACGCCGCGTGGCGCGCGATCGCCGCGTCCGTCCCGCCCGGGGTGGACCGCGACAAGGTCGTCGTCGGCGTGCTGGACGCCGACGCCCGGCTCGACCGCTGGTGCCCCGACGTCATCTGCGGCCCGGCAGCGTTCGGCGACCCCGAGGTCAGTGCGGTCCAGATCCAGGTGCGGGTCACGTGCGACCCCGACGCGGTGCTCGGCACCGACCTCGACCGGCTCGCCGACGGGGCGCGCCGACCCACCGACGACCCGCTCCTCGTCCGGCTGCAGGATCTCGAGTTCAGCGGCCCGATCGCGGCCATGCAGCTGCTGCGCCAGCGCGCGGGCAGCGTCGGCATGGGCGGCAACGGCCAGTTCACCCGGCTGTCGGCCCTCGACCGCATCGCGCTCGAGTTCGGCACGCCCTGGCACGGCGCCCTGCTCGAGGACTTCGAGCTCGGCCTGCACCTGCTGCTCACCGGCACCCGGACGGCGTACTGCCACGACACCGCGGTGGCGCAGGCCGGCCTCACCGAGCTGCGGCCGTTGCTGCGGCAGCGTTGCCGGTGGGCACAAGGCGGCATGCAGTGCGCGCGGTACCTGCGCGCAGTGTTCTGCTCACCGCAGGTCCCGCTCCCGGCCGCGCTCGAGATCGCCTACTACCTCTACGTCCCGTGGTCCCAACTGCTGGGCAGCGTGGTGTTCCCGGCCGCGATCGGCCTCGACGTGTGGTACGCCGTGCACACCGCGGGCGGCGCCCCGGCGTGGTGGGCGGCCGGCGCATGGGGCGTGCTGCCGCTCGCCCTCCTGTTCGGCGTGCTGCCCCACATCGTGTGGGGCCCGATCTACCGCTCCCGCTCGGCCAACCCGATCGGGCGCGGCCGCGCGGTGCTGCTCGGCGTCGCGAACGTCGCCTACGGCTACGTGCTGCAGGCGGCGGTCTGGTGGGCGCTGGCGCGGCTGCTGCGCCGCCGCCGGGACTGGCAGAAGACGAGCCACGCCGCGGCCGACTCCGGGAGCGCCCTCGCGACCGTCGCCGCCCTCCCGCCGGCGGCCGTCGTCCCGGTCGCCCGCCGACCCCTCCCCTACCCGACCGGGGGTGCCCGATGACGCGTTCGACCCGGCCGGCGACCGGCCGTACCGCCCGCCGGCTGCGGCGGCTCGGCGCGACCGGCGCCGTGATCGCCGCACTGTGGCTGCTGTTCCCCGCGCTGGCTGCGGCCGACACGTCGAGTGCCACCGCCCGGGCCGCGACGGTGGGCGTCGCCGGCGCAGCGGCGGTGGACTCCGGTCAGGCCGCCGCCGCCAACGACGGCAGTGGCGGCGAGGGCGACCAGGGCGGCGAGTACCGGCTGTCGGTGCTCGGTTCGCAGTCGCTCGTCACCTCCGGCGTGCTCGCGCAGCACGCGATCGCCTACCGCAACGGCTCCTCGGCCGCCTGTGCCGGTCTCGTCGGGTCCGGCGGCTCGCTCACGGTCGAGTCCGACCGCTCCTGCACCGTCCGTGCCGGCACGAGCGGTGGCATCGTCATCGCCCTGACGCCGCTGGTCAAGATCAGGGCCGACGCGATCGTCGCGTCGTGCACGGCGACGTCGGACGGTCGGACGAGCGCCCGCGCGCAACTGCTGAACGCCGCGGTCTACACGACGGTGGGGCTCGTCACGACGCACGTCGACCTCGCCGCCGCGCCCGGTGTGGGCACGTCGGTGTCCGTCCCCGCCGTCGCGACGCTCGGCCTGAACGCGCAGACACAGCCCAAGGGGCCGGGGAGCATCGCGGCCGACGCGCTCACCGTGTCCCTGCTGTCGGGAACCGCCCAGGCCACCGTCGCATCGGTGACCTGCGGGCCCAACGCGCTCGTGCTGCCCACCCCCGCGCTGCCCGTGCCGGGGTTGCTCTTCGCCGCCCCGCTGCTCGCCGTCGCCGGCTGGCTGGGCGCGCGCCGGTGGCGCCGCACCGTCGCGGGCACGGCGACGTGACCGGGCGGATCGCGCTGGTCCTCGGGACCCGGCCCGAGATCATCAAGCTCGCCCCGGTGGCCCGTCACCTCGGCGCGCGCGCGACGTCGGTGTGGACCGGGCAGCACTACGACCGCGCACTCGTCGACGACATCGTCGCCGGCTGCGAGCTGCCGTTCCCGCACGTCCGGCTGACCGGTGTCGGGGGTCGGGACCGCGGCCGCCAGATGGCGCGGATGCTCACCCAGCTCGATCGCGAGCTGCGCGCCCTGGCACCCGCCGCCGTGCTCGTGCAGGGCGACACGAACTCGGCCAGCGCCGGCGCGCAGGCGGCGCACTACCTGGGCATCCCGGTCGTGCACGTGGAGGCCGGCCTGCGCTCGTACGACCGCGCCATGCCCGAGGAGATCAACCGGTCGGTCATCAGCGCGCTGGCCGACGTCCACTGCTGCCCGACGGCGGACAACGCCGCGAACCTGGTGCGCGCCGGGGTACCGATGGACGCCGTCCACGTCACCGGCAACACGATCGTCGAGGCCACGCTCACGGCGTTGCCGGACGTGCGCCGCCGGCGCGAGATCGTGCGCGACCTCGGCCTGGACGACGGGGGCTACGTGCTCACTACGCTGCACCGCCCGGAGAACACCGACGACCCGGACCGGCTGCGGACGATCATGACGCAGCTGGGGGCGCTGGCCGTCCCGGTGGCGCTGCCGTTGCACCCGCGGACCGCGGCTCGGCTGCGCGAGCACGGCGTGCCGATGCCGGACTCCGTGCGACCGCTCCCGCCGTTGGACCACGCCACGTTCCTGTCCCTCGCCGCGCAGGCCGCGCTGCTCGTCGCCGACTCGGGGGGCCTGCAGGAGGAGGCCACCGTGCTCGGTCGACCCATGGTCGTCGTCCGCCGTAGCACCGAGCGACCCGAGGCCGTGGCGGCCGGTTTCGCCGAGCTCACCTCGCCCGCGGGGATCGGCACGGCCGCCCGCCGGATGCTGGGCCCAGAGGTCGGCGCGCGGCTCGCGCAGCAGCCCAGCCCCTTCGGCGACGGCCACGCCGGCCGTCGGATCGCCGACCTGGCCCTGGTCGCGGCCGGCGTCGCACCGTCACCGTCATCGGGTGGCGCGCAACGTCCGCTCCAGGTCCGCCACGGTGGTGACGGGGAGGTCGCACACCATCCCCCGGCACACGTAGGCGGCGGCACCGCCTGACACCAGCGGCCGGTCGGCGAGCAACGGCTGCCCCGGAGCGTCCGGCTCGCCCGACACGACGACGGCGCCGGGCGGGCGGAGCCGCCACGCAGTCTCCTGCAGCGGGCCACCACCGGGCTCGCCGACGATCGCGACCTGCACCGGGCCGGCGGCCACTCCCTCGGCGGCGGCCAGTGACCAGCCGAAGAACCGCGGCTGTCGAACGGCGACCTCGCCGACGACGGCGAGCGCCCGCTCCCCCGCCGACCGGTGTCGCGTCGAGCCGGTCAGCGCGGCATGGGTCAGCAACGCCGCGGCCACGGCCGACGAGCCGGCCGGCGTCGCGTTGTCGGTGGGGTCGCGGGGACGTCGCATCAGCTGCTCGGCGTCGTCGGCGGTGTCGTGGAAGCCGCCGTCGTCGGCGGCGAACCGGTCGAGCGCGATGTCGAGGAGCTCGCCCGCCGCCGCGAGCCACTGCGCGTCCGCCGTCGCCTGGTGCAGCGCGAGCAGACCCTCGGCGAGATCGCCGTAGTCCTCGGCAACCCCCATCGCGTCGCCGACGAGGCCGTCGCGCGACGCCCGACGCAGCCGCCCGTCGACGCGGTGCACGTCGAGCAGCAGGTGCCCGCACGCGAGCGCCGCGTCGAGGTAGCGGCGTTCGTCGAACAGCACCCCGGCCTCGGCCAGCGCCGCGACGGCGAGGCCGTTCCACGCCGTCACCACCTTGTCGTCGCGGGCCGGTTGCGGACGCGTCGAGCGGGCCGCGAACAGCCGGGTGCGCAGGTCGTCACGCACCGCGGGGTCGACGTCCACGGGCAGCTGGAGCGTCGACGACCCGTGCTCGAAGGTGCCGTCCGCCGTCACGCCGAACACCTCCGCGGCCCGGTCGGCGTCGGCCGGGCCGAGCACCTCGGCGAGCTGGGCGGGCGTCCAGGCGTAGGTGAGGCCCTCGACCCCGTCGGTGTCGGCGTCCAGGGCGGCGGCGAAGCCGCCCTGCGGGGTACGCAGGTCGCGCAGCAGGAAGTCCGCGGTCTCGCGGGCGACGCGCTCGGCGAGGCCGGACCCGCTCACTCGCCACCAGTGCAGGTAGCTGCGCAGCAGCAACGCGTTGTCGTAGAGCATCTTCTCGAAGTGCGGCACCACCCAGGCGGCATCGACGGAGTAGCGGGCGAAACCACCGGCCAGCTGGTCGTACATGCCGCCCCGCGCCATGGCGTCGAACGTCCGGTCGGCGACCGTCGTCAGCTCGTCGTCGCGGTTCCGCGCGGAAGCGCGCAAAAGAAACTCCAACACCATCGACGGCGGGAACTTGGGCGCTCCGCCGAAACCGCCGTGCTCGCGGTCGAACTGCCCGACCAGGGTCGCGGCTGCCTGGTCGAGCTCGTCGGTCGACGGCAGCGCCGTCCCGCCCGTGAGCGCGGCCGACTGCTGGGTGAGGGCGTCGACCACCCGCTGGCCGGCCGCCACGACCTCGCCACGGTCGGCCGCCCAGGCCTGCGCGATGGCCTGCAGCAGCCGGCCGAAGTGGTCGCGCGGGAAGTACGTCCCGCAGTAGAAGGGCGCGCCGTCCGGGGTGAGCAGGCAGGTCATCGGCCAGCCGCCGTGCCCGGTCATCGCCGTCGTCGCGTCCATGTAGACCGCGTCGATGTCGGGCCGTTCCTCGCGATCGACCTTCACGCTCACGAAGTGCTCGTTCATGAGCGCCGCCACGGCGTCGTCCTCGAACGACTCGTGCGCCATCACGTGACACCAATGGCAGGCGGAGTACCCGACCGACAGCAGGATCGGCACGTCCCGACGCCTCGCCTCGGCGAATGCCTCCTCACCCCACTCGAACCAGTCGACCGGGTTCTCGGCGTGCTGGCGCAGGTAGGGCGAGGTCGAGCCCGCCAGGCGATTGGTCATGCCTTGCAGCTTGACCGCGGTGCCGCCGGGGCAAACGCGGCGCAGCACCCGTCACCCGGTGGTGAACGGGCGGGCCTCCCCGGCGCGGCCGCGGCGGGCGCTGCGCGCGACGACCGCCACGGCGAAGAAGCCGCCGAAGGTGCCGCACGCGACGAGGAACGCCCCGATCGGCCAGAGACCGTCGGCGTCGCCGCCGCTCGCGGCGTCGACGGACCAGCAGACGGTGAGGACCACCGTCGCGGTCACGGTGCCGGTCCACACCGCGCGGCGCAGCCCGCACCAGACGGCGACGGCGGCGATGACGGCGCCGACGGCCACGACCTGCCAGGGCTCGTAGGGCCCGTGCTCGAAGCCGTCCGGACCGACGGTCTTGTGCTGGTCCCACCCCAGGACGCCGAGATAGGCGACCACGGTCGCGACGAGCACGACGGCGACGGTGAGCAGGAGGTGGGCAGGACGGCGGGCGGCTCCGGGTGCGGTCACCCCGCCAGGCAACCCGACCGTCGCCCAGCCGGCCTGAGTGCCGGTACTCAGCACGTGGCCCCGCCGTCACCGAACCGTTGCCGCATGATCATTGACTTCCACCGCGCGCGGCAGCACCGTTTCGGGCAGGATTGCTCCGCGGCGCGGGGCAGTCGCACGAACGGGGCACCGTCGGCCTCGTCATCGGGGGATGCAGGGAGTGCAGATGGCGCGCGTGCGCATGCTCGTGGCCGCGGCGGTGACGGTGCTCCTGGCGGGGACGACCGCCGAGGCGCTGGCCGACCCGACCCCGACCGCCCCTCCCACCCGCCCGGCCTCCTCCTCCGCGGACCCCGGCACGCCGACGACGGGCGCGACCACCGCACCCGCGTCGTCCGCACCCGCGTCGTCCGCCCCGGCCGACCCGGACGTGCTGATCCTGCACACCGACACGAGCGCCGGCACCCGCTCGGCCGCGCTGCGCGGCGAGCTGCGCCGCCTCGGCGCCACCGTCCGCCACACCTTCGGCTCGCAGCAGGCCGTGTCGGTGCAGCTGCCCGCCGGCACGCGGGTCCGGCGGGACGCGGCCGCCCGACTCGGTGCGCTGCCCGGCGTCCGCGGCGTCGAACGCCCCGTCACCCGCACCTTCGACCGGGCGCCGGACGTCCCCGACGACCCGAAGCTGGCCGCGCAGCGTGCCTACCTCGACGCCGTGAACGCGCCGGCCGCCTGGGCCCGGCAGCACGGCACCGCGGCCGTCCGCATCGCCGTGATCGACAGCGGCGTCGACGTCGGGCACCCCGACCTCGCCGGCAAGGTCGTCGGTCGCTTCAACGCCGTCACCGGCAGCAGCAGCGTCGGCGACGCCGTGGGGCACGGCACCTTCGTCGCCGGCGTGGCCGCCGCCGACACCGGCAACGGCATCGGCGTCGCGGGGGCCGGCTACGACACCAGCCTGCTCGCGGTGAAGATCGCCGACCGGTACGGCGACATCGCGCTCGACGACGAGGTCGCCGGCATCCGGTGGGCGGTCGCCCACGGCGCGGACGTCATCAACCTCAGCATCAGCGGGCCGGCCGCCAGCACGGCCGAGCGCAAGGCCATCGAGTACGCGCAACGCAAGGGCGTACTCGTCGTCGCGGCCGCCGGCAACGAGCACAGCACCACCAAGCAGTACCCCGCCGCCTACCGCGACGTGATCGCGGTCGGCGCGACCGACGTCGCGTCCCGCCGCCGGGCGTCGTTCTCGAGCCACGGCGCGTGGGTGACACTCGCGGCGCCCGGCACCGGCATCTACTCGACCGTGCCGCGAGCCGGCTCCGAGGACTTCCCCACCCACGCGGGCTACGCCCGGGGCGACGGCACCTCGTTCGCGACCCCGCTCGTCGCGGGCGCCGCGGCGCTGGTGAAGGCGCAGAACCCCGCGATGTCGGCTGCGGCGATCCGTGCCGCGCTCGTCCGGGCCACCCGCGGCTACGCCCACAGCGACCTCGGTCGCGGTCAGCTCGACTTCGACCTCGCGCTCCGGCACGCCACCCCGACCACCCGCACCTCCGGCGCGGCGGCGCTCGGCTCCACCGGCGCGATCCCCCTGGTGGCGACCAGCGGGGCGCCCCGCGTGGCGTTCCGCGTCGACGCCGGTCCGCGGCTCGCCAGCGTCCCCGTCGTCTCGGGCACCGCCCGCTCGACCTGGTCGTCGTTCGGTTACGCCAACGGGACGCACCGGCTGACCGCGGTCGACTGCTCGGAGTTCGGCGAATGCGCGGCGCAGGGAGCGACCACGACGTTCACCGTGGCCAACGCCGCACCGACCCTCGACTCGCCGCCGCGCGGGGCCACGGTCAGCGGCCGGTTCACCGCGAGCGGGACCGGCCCGGGCGGCGTGCTGCGACTGCTGGTCGACGGCCGCGAGGCCGCCGTCGACCGCACCGCGCCCTACTCCTTCACGCTCAACGCCGGCGCCTGGCGCGACGCCGACCACCGGCTCGCGGTGCAGACCTGCGCCGCCGGCCAGGCGCGCTGCGACGGCCCGCGCTCGGCGGTCACCACCGTCACCTTCGACTCGCTGCACCCCGCCGTCACCGGCCTGAGCCGCACCCGGATCAGCCCGAACGGCGACGGGTCCGGCGACACCGCCCGCGTCACCTTCACCCTGCCCGAACGCCAGGACGTCACCGTCGAGACCCGCGACGCCGCGGGCACACTGCGCAGCCGGGCACACCTCGGCGTCCTCGCCGCGGGCCGGCACCACTGGACGTGGCGGGGTCACGGCTCGACCGGCCGACGACTGCCCGACGGCCGGTACCGGCTGGCGCTGGTCACCGCGCGCACCGCACAGGGCGTCACCCGGCACGGCCTGTCCGTCCGCAGCGCCGCGATCGACACGGTGGCGCCTCGGCTGCGGTCGGTGCGCGGCAACCGCGCGCGGCTCTACCCGGCGCGTGACGGGTACCGCGACGCGTTCCGCCCCGCCGCCACGCTGCCCGACGCCGGCAGCCTCACGCTGACCGTCCGCGACAGCGCGGGGCACCGGGTCCGCACGCTGCGTGCCGGACCGCGGCACGGCTCCCGCGCCGCCGCGACGTGGACCGGGCGCACCGCGTCGGGCCGGGTCGTGCGCGCCGGCCGTTACCGCTGGACGTTCACGGTCGCCGACAGCGCGGGCAACCGGACGACGAGCCGCCCCTACCGTCTCACCGTGTCGGCCCAGCGGCTGCGCACCGTCGTGCGTACGCTCGAACGACCCGCCCACACCGCCGACGTCGGCGGCACCGCGCGCTGCGCGACGCGACGCGGCTCGGCGTGGAGCGGCGGCCTGCATCTGGTCAACCGCTGCCGGCAGGGGGCGGGCGACGTCAGCTACGCCGCCTACGTCTTCACCGTTCCGAAGGCCCACCGCTTCCTGCGGCTGCGGCTCTCCGCCTACGGCTACGCGGGGCGGACGTCCGAGCTGAGCGCGTACTACGAGCGCACCGACGGCGGCCTGGAGATCCCGGGCGCGGTGCGCGTCCCCCGCACCCGCGCCCGGTGGTACCCGGTCTCGACGGTGCCGGCGGCGTCCCACGTGATGCACCGCCGGGTCCGCGTCACGCTGATCCTCTCCGACCGCTACCGGGGCGCGAACGACGTCGACATCCGCTCGGTGCGGCTGCGCGTCACGCTGCGCACGCTGGTGTGACGGTCACCGACCGGAGTCGCGAACGCGAGCCGTCGGCCGGGATCCCCGACTAGGGTCGCCGACATGGCGAGCACGCGCGAGTACGACGTCGTCCTGCTCGGCGCCACCGGTTTCGCGGGCCGGTTGACCGCCGAGTACCTGGCACGCCACGCGCCGCCCCAGCTGCGATGGGCCCTGGCGGGGCGGAACCGGGAGCGGCTCGAACGCACCCGCGCCGAGCTCGCCACCATCGACGGCGGGCTGGGTTCGCTGCCCCTCGTCGAGGCCGACGTCACCGACGCCGGGTCGCTGCGCCGTCTCGCCGCCTCGACCCGCGTGCTCGTCACGACCGTCGGGCCCTACGTGCTGTACGGCGAACCCCTGGTGGCCGCGTGCGCCGCCGCGGGGACCGACTACCTCGACCTCACCGGAGAGCCAGAGTTCGTCGACGCCATGTACGTCCGCCACCACGAGGAGGCGGTCCGGACCGGAGCCCGGCTCGTGCACGCCGCAGGGTTCGACTCGATACCGCACGACCTGGGCGTGCGGTTCACCGTGGCGCAGCTCCCGGCCGACGTCGCGCTGCGGGTGTCGGGCTACGTCCGCGTCTCGGCCGCGTTCTCCGGCGGCACGTTCCACTCCGCGCTGACCGCGATGTCGCGGCCCCGACAGAACCTCGCCGCCGCCCGCGACCGGCGCCGCCGCGAGCCGGGCGCCGGGGCGCGCCGCGTCCGCGCCGTGACCGGGCGGCCGCATCGCGACCCGGTCGCCGGCGGGTGGGCAGTCCCGCTGCCCACCCTCGACCCGCAGGTGGTCGTCCGCTCCGCCCGCGCGTCGCAGCGGTACGGCCCGGACTTCCGTTACTCGCACTTCGCGTCGTTCCCGCAGCTGTGGACGGCGGCCGGCAGTGTCGCGGGGGTCGGGGCGCTGTTCGGACTGGTGCAGCTGCCGCCGGCGCGGCGGGCGCTGCTGCACCGGGTCAAGGCCGGCGAAGGACCGTCGGCGGCGCGCCGGGCGGCCAGCTGGTTCACCGTCACCTTCGTGGGCGAGGGCGGCGGTCGCCGGGTCGTCACGCGGGTGACCGGCGGCGACCCCGGGTACGACGAGACCGCCCGGATGCTCGCCGAGTCCGCGCTGTGCCTCGCGCTCGACGACCTGCCGCGCAGCGCCGGGCAGGTGACGACCGCGACGGCGATGGGCGACGCGCTCCTCGCCCGGCTGCGGGCTGCCGGGATGAGCTTCGAGGTCCTCGCCGAGGACGCCGCCGCACCCGGCGCCGAGGATCGCGCCGGGTAGCCGGTCAGTCCTCGGGGTGGTGGCCGAGCTCCTCGTCGTCCGGCGGGCGGGGAAAGGCCTGCGTGGGCTGGTCGTGGCTTCGCTCCGGCGGCGTCCCGGTCTGCCGGGTCGACGTCTCGCCGGGCCCGTCGGACTCGCCGGGCCCGTCGGACTCGCCGGGCCCGTCGGACTCGCCGGGCCCGTCGGACTCGGTGGGTCCTCCGGTGGACTCGGCGGGTCCGGTGGTCTCGCCGGGCTCGTCCGAGTGCTCGGCCGGGGTCGCCTCGATCGAGGCCTGGGTGGCATCGTCGCGCCGCTCGTCGCCGTGTCCCAGCGCGGTGGCGCCACCGGCGGCGGCGGCGCCGAACCCCGCGGCGCGGAACTGCGTCGTGGCCTGGGCGTCCGGCTCGTGCTCGCGACGGGGCGGCTCGTAGGCGGGCAGCTGCGCCGTGGCGTGGGCGGAGGGCTCCTCCCGGCGCGGCGGCTCGCCGACCGAGTCCTGCACCTTCTGCAGCGACGGGGAGCCCGCCGCGCCCACGCGATCGTCACGGGCGTCACGGTCCTGCTCGCCGTACCACGGCGGGGGCGCCTCGGGCTCGGGACCCGGCGCGACGAGGGGCTCGGCCACCGGCACCACCGTCTCGCCCGGCCGTCGGCTGACGACGGCCACGATCGCGGCGAGCAGACCGGCGACGGCACCGAGCAGGATGCCCGCGACGACCTCGTACCCGCTGCCCTGGAACAGGGTGTTGACCGCCTTGCCCTCCCCCGATCCCGAGCCGAAGCCCCGGTAGACGGCCCGGCGCACCATCCCGGCGACCAGGGTGGCGGCGAGCACCGCCAGCCACACCCCCACGAACGCACGCCAGAAAGTGATCGGCCCCCTGACGAGCGCAAGGCTCAGCAGCGCGGCGACCACGAACAGCGCGAGCAGGCTGAACAGCTGCGCGGCGTAGAGATGGAACGAGTCCTGGGCCGGCGCCGTGAGCCGCCACGAGAGCGCCGACGGCGTGAGCGCGAGGTTGCCGAGGACGCCATGGTGGTCCGCGGCGTAGTCGCGGAGGTGGTCGATCGCCCACGTGTTGGCGACCGCGCCGACCACCGCGAGCTGGACGAGGAACGACACGAGCAGGATCAGCCAGGGGCGCCCCCGCCCGCGGCCGCGGCGCACGGGTGCCTCCGGCGGCAGCAGCGAGGACGGCACGCCGTCCGTGGCCCCGGCGATGGGCGGTGTGCCCGGTGGCGGCGTGCCCCAGCCGTCGTCGCGCCGGTCGCGCTCGCCGTAGCGGTCGCGCTCGCCGTAGCGGTCGCGCTCGCCGTAGCGGTCGCGCTCGCCGTAGCGGTCGCGCTCGCCGTAGGGCGAGCCGTAGGTCGGCTGCCCCCAGGGAGCGGAGTCGGCGGCTGCGTCCGGCGGTGCTGCGTTCGACGGCTGTGCGGAGCCGCCGCGGTTGCCTCGGGCCATGGTCCGCACGGTAGTGACCGAATCGGGCGAACGGGCGGTGCCGCGCCTGACCCGGGTCATAGACTGCCGGTCATGGCCGACACGCAGGCACGACCCGGCGACGACGCCGCCCCGACCAGTGAGGAGCCCACCCGCGAGCACACCGACGCGGACTCCGACTCGGCGACGCTGCCGATGCCCGAGCACCTGCGCGCCGCCGTCGCGCGGGACTGGGACCCGGCGCCGCCGATGCCGCACCCGGCCCTGCCGTCGGTCGCGCCCTTCGCGGCCGCGCGCCGCGCCGCCCTGTCGCGCCACTTCCCCGGCTCCCTCGTCGTGGTGCCCGCCGGCGAGCTGAAGGTCCGCGCGAACGACACCGACTACGCCTTCCGGGCCGCCAGTGCGTTCACCTGGTTGACGGGCGAGACCGCGGCCGACGCCGTGCTCGTGCTCACACCGGGCCCGGCCGGACACGCCGCCGTCCTCTACGTCCGCGAATACGCGCAGCCCGGCGAGGTGGAGTACTTCACCAGCCGCGTGCACGGCGCGGTGTGGGTGGGCAACGTGCCGAGCGTGGCCGACACCGCCGCCGCGCTCGACCTCACCGTCCGACCGCTGGCCGCGTTGGCCGACGACCTCGCGACGCACCGCAGCCGCCCCACCGTCGCCCTGCGCGGGGTCGACGCGACGGTCGACGCGCTGCTGCCCGGCGCGGCGGACGACACGCTCACCCAGGTCGTCGACGAGTTGCGTCTCGCCAAGGACGAGTGGGAGCTCGACCGGTTGCGCCACGCCTGCGAGGTCACCGCCCGCGGCTTCGGCGACGTCGCCCGCGAGCTGCCGAACGTCGTCGGCCGGACCGACCTGCGGGGCGAGCGCTGGCTGGAGGGCACGTTCTGGCGCCGCGCCCGGCTCGAGGGCAACGACGTGGGCTACACCTCGATCCTCGGCTCGGGACACCACGCGACGACGCTGCACTGGTGGCGCAACCACGGTGTCGTGGAACCCGGTGGGCTGCTGCTCGCCGACATGGGCGTGGAGACCGACGAGCTGTACACCGCCGACGTCACGCGCACGATGCCCGTGGACGGGCAGTGGTCGCCGGCGCAGCTGCAGGTCTACCGCGCGGTGCTCGAGGCGCAGCACGCCGGCATCGCCGAGGTGAAGGCCGGCGCCGACTTCCTCGCCGCCCACCGGGCGGCGACGTTCGTGCTCGCCGACCACCTGCACGCCTGGGGTGTCCTGCCGGTGACGGCCGAGGTGTCGTGCGCCGACGACCCCGAGCGGCCCGGCGCCGGGCTGCACCGCCGGTGGACCCTGCACGGCGTGTCGCACATGCTCGGCATCGACGTCCACGACTGCGCGGCCGCCCGGGAGGAGGCCTACCGCGGCGGCAGCCTCGACGCGGGCTACGTCCTCACCGTCGAGCCGGGGCTGTACTTCCAGGCCAACGATCGCTCGGTCCCGGCGGAGCTGCGCGGGATCGGCGTGCGCATCGAGGACGACATCGCGGTGACCGACGGCGAACCGGTCAATCTCTCGGGCATGCTGCCGCGCGAGCCCGACGACGTCACCGCCTGGCTGCGCGAGATGCAGCACAGCACGCCGCTCTGAGCGGGCCGGTCGAGCCGTGCCCGATCTCGTCCTGCGGCCGCAACGCGGCCTGCCGACCGGGTTGACCGTTCCCGAGGCCGAGCTGGTCGAGCGGTTCAGCCGCTCGTCGGGCCCCGGCGGGCAGTCGGTGAACACCACCGACAGCCGCGTCGAGCTGCGGTGGGACGTCGCTGCGTCCACCGCGCTGACCGATGAGCAGCGGGCCCGGCTGCTCGCCCGGCTCGCCGGCCGGCTCGTCGACGGTGCGCTCGTGGTGGTGGCGTCCGAGCAGCGCTCCCAGCTGCAGAACCGGACGGCCGCGCGGGGGCGACTCGGCAACCTCGTCGCCGAGGGACTCGCGCCGCCCCCGGCCGAACGCCGGGCGTCGCGGCCGTCCCGCCGGGCGAAGGCGCGCCGCGTCGAGGGCAAGCGACGGCGCGGTGAACTGAAGGCGACCCGCCGCCGTCCCGGTGAGGACTGACCCGTAGGTCAGTTCGCGCCATCGCCCGTCCCGTGCGACGCTCACCCCACGCAGCGACGCGAGGGGACGCGCTCATGGCACACGACGAGACCGATCGCACCGAGCCCGGCGACACCGCAGCCGACGGCGACGCGGAAGTCGCGGGCGTCACCAGGCGCACGCTGCTCGGCGGCGCGGCCGCGGCGGCCGGCGCGGCCGCCGTCGGCGGCATCGTCGGTGTCCCGGGCGCCGCCGCCGCGAGCACGGCCTACCCGCGCGCGCCGAAAGGGACCACGCTCGCCCGCACCCTGCAGCACGGTCGGCCGAACGCCCGCGGTTACCGCCGCATCGTCGCAGGGCCGGGCGAACCCACGATCGCGCGCACGGAGCTGCTGGGCGACGTCGCCCGTCGCGGCCGCGCCCGCCGGACCCCACTGGTCAGCTTCGGCCAGTTCACCGACATGCACATCATCGACGCGCAGTCGCCGGCCCGCGTCGAGTTCCTCGATCGCTTCAACGACCCGGGCAACCCGTTCGCGTCGGTCGCGCCGTTCTCGTCGGCGTACCGGCCGTGGGAGATGCTGACCGCGCACGTCGCCGAGGCCATGGTGCGCGCGATGAACGCGCTGTCCGGCGGCCCGGTCACCGGCCGACCGCTCGACTTCACGATCTGCACCGGCGACAACGCCGACAACACCCAGCTCAACGAGCTGCGCTGGCAGATCGGCCTGCTCGACGGCGGCGCGCGGGTGCGCCCCGACTCCGGCAGCACCGTCCGGTGGGAGGGCGTCGGCGGCAGGGACGACGCGGACGTCTCCTACTGGCACCCGGCCGGGACTCCGCGCGGCGGCAAGGCGGACAACTACACCGCCACGTACGGCTACCCGACGGTCCCGACCCTGCACGACGCCTGCCGCGCACCGTTCCGGTCCACCGGGCTGCGCACCGACTGGCTGTCGGTCTTCGGCAACCACGACGGTCTCGTCCAGGGCACGGTTCCCTCGTTCGGAGTCATCGGCACGATCGCGACCGGTCCGGTGAAGCCGACCGGGCTGCCCGACGGCGTCGACGTCGGCGCGTTGCTGGGCCGGCTGCGCGACGGCGACCTGGACGCGTTGGCCTCGCTGCTGTCGCTCGCCCCGACCAAGGTCGTCACGGCCGACGTCAAGCGGCGCCTGCTGACGCCGGAGCAGACGGTCGCCGAGCACTTCAACACCACCGGCACGCCGGTCGGTCACGGCTACACGAAGCGCAACCTCGCCGAGGGCACGGCGTACTACACCTTCGACCGCGGCCCGGTGCGCGGCATCGTGCTCGACACGGTCACGCCGCAGGGCTACGACTCCGGCTCGGTCGACGCCGCGCAGTTCGCGTGGCTCGAGAGGCAGCTGCAGGCGGCGAGCTCTCGTCACCTCGACGACGGTGGCGCGTGGGTGCGCGGCAGTGGGCACGACCGCTACGTCGTGATCTTCAGCCATCACACGGTGGCGACGATGGACAACCCCCTCGGCGCGGCCGCCGGACGCAGGCTGGGCCCGGCCGTCCGCGACCTGCTGCTGCGCTACCCGAACGTCGTCGCCTGGGTGAACGGCCACACCCACGTCAACGGCGTGACGCCGCACCCGCGGCCGGCGGGTGCCGCGACGGGTGGCGGCTTCTGGGAGGTCAACACCGCCGCCCACGTCGACTGGCCGCAGCAGTCCCGGGTGATCGAGCTCGTCGACAACGGCGACGCCACGCTGTCGGTGTTCGCCACCGTCCTCGACCACGCGGCCCCGACCGCCTGGCCCGCCGAGCCGACCACCCCGTTGGAGCTCGCCGCGCTCTCGCGCGAGCTCGCCGTGAACGACCCGCAGCGCGAGGCCGAGACCGCCGACCGCGACGGCCGGCGCGGCACCGCCGCCGACCGCAACGTGGAACTGCTCCTCCCCCGCCCCTGTCGACCGTCCTGACCCGCGGACCGGAACCAGCGCGTCAGCCGGCGAGCGGGTTGGCGATCGGGCCGGCCAGGGCGAGCGCGGACGCCGGGTCGGCGAGGTCGACCATCTGGCGGTTGTTGCGCAGCTGCAACCGGTTCAGGCAGGACAGCTCGAAGGCGGGCGCGAACAGATCGTGCGCGGCGAACCGTGCGGCGAGCTCGGGGTGCGCGGCCTGGTACTCGCGCGCACAGTCCCGGGCGACCGTCCAGAAGTCGGCCGCGGGCAGCACTCCGGCGTCGTCGAGCAGACCCGCGAGGAAGCGCAGGAAGCAGTCGAGCACGTCGACGAAGACCGACAGCAGCTGCAGCTCGTCCGGCACGTTTGCGCGAATGCGCTCGATCTCGGGCGGCAACGGGGCGGTCTCGGACAGGACGGCGACCTCCTCGCCGATGTCCTTCATCAGCAGCCGCACCGGGACGTGGTCGCGCAGCACGAGAATGACGTTCTCGCCGTGCGGCATGAAGACCAGCTCGTGCGCATAAAAGCAGTGGAGCACCGGAACGAGGTAGGCGTCGAGGTAGCGACGCACCCACGTCCGTGGCGCGAGGCCGGACGCCGCGACCAGCTCGGCGACGTACGGCGTGCCCTTCGCGTCCACGTGCAGCAACGAGGTCATCGTCGCCAGCCGTTCCCCGTCCTCGACCCGTGACGCCGGACTCTCGCGCCAGAGGCCGGACAGCAGCTTGCCGTGACCGCTCGTGCCGTCGTACGCCCGCGGATGGAAGCCGACGGCGGCGATCTCGCGCAGCACGTCGAAACCCGCGTCCCGCAGCGTGCCGTCACCGCGGACGACGTCGGCGACCCAGTCGTTGACCGCCGGCGTCGCGGTCATGTACTTCGGCGACAGCCCCCGCATGAAGCCCATGTTCAGCACGGACAGCGCCGTCTTGACGTACGCGCGCTCGGGGTGCGAGGTGTTGTAGAACGTCCGCACCGACTGCTGCGCCTGGTACTCGTCGGCGCTCTCGCCGAGGTAGACGATGTCGTGGCGCGCCACCTCGGGCGCCAGCGAGACCGCGACCTTGTTGTCCCACTGCCAGGGGTGACACGGCAGTACGCGGTAGTCGGCGGGGTCGAGGGCGAGGTCGGTGAGCACCGCGGCGAAGGCGGCACGCTGCGCCGGGTGGAACTCGCGCGCGAGCAGCTCGTCGTAGGTCAGGTCCCGCACGGTGGCGAAGACCGAGCGGTCCCGGCGCACCGCGAGCCACACCAGGCGCACCCGCGCACCGGTCTCGGGCGCGTACGCGGCGTGATCGGCGACGCCGTACCCGAGCCGGCCGTTGTTGGCCACGAAGGCCGGGTGGCCCTCTGTCATGGCGGCCTCGAGCTGCTGGAACGACGCGTCGAGCAGGTTCGCGGACGTCGGCGCGTCGGGTCGCAGCTTCCACATGCGTCCCGCCAGGGTCGAGGCGAGCTCCTCGAGGTAGACCGGCAGGTCGTCGTCGGACAGCCCCAGCTGGGGTTGCAGGTCGTGGACGAGCTGTTGCGCGTCCAACGGCGTCGTCTCGCCGCCGGCGACCCGGCGCACCGAGCCGGGGTCCACCACCCAGTGGTCCAGGGGCAGTCGCCGCGCCCGGAAGACGTAGCGGACGCCGTCCGCGGCGGGCACGACGTACCCGTCGCCGTCCTCGACCGGGCATATCACGCGTTCGTGCGCGAATTCGCTCAGCGCCTTGGTCACGAGCGCGCGCTGCGCCACCGCGAGCCGGTCGGGCGCGAGATGCCCGGTCATGCCGGCACTCCCTCGACGGCGGCCTCGAAGTCGGCCCGGGTGCACACGCTGAGCAGCGCCCGCTTGTCGTGCAGCTGCACCTCGCCGAGCGCTCGGAACCCGACCGCCTCGTTGAGGGCGTGCACGGCCGCGTTCCGGACGTCCGGTTCGACGACGACCCGCAGGACCTCCGGAGCGGCGAAGCAGTGCGCCATGACGGCCCGGATGACCGCCCGGGTGAAGCCGTGCTCGGGCGGCCCGACGGGCGGAGCGGTGAGGAAGTGCATGCCGAGATCGCCGTCCTGCGTGTCGTAGTGCCCGGCCAGCTCGCCGTGCGCGGGATCGTAGGTCTCGGCGAGCAGGACCGCCCGGCCGTCGCGTTCGCCGATCCAAGCGTCCTGGTGCGGGTCGGCGGCCATCGCGACGTACCCGTCGCGCACCTGCTGCGGGGTCGCGTCGAGCATGTCCCAGAAGTGCGCGTAGGGCCGTGTCAGCCAGTCGTGGACGAGCCCGGTGTCGCGGTCCGGATCAAACGGTCGCAGGACGATCACGGGCGCACCGCCGTGAGCGCGTCGGCCGGGACCCCGAACTCCTGGAAGGCGACCCGTTCCTCGACCGGGTACGGCGCGTGACCGAGCACGTGCCGCAGGATGACCGAGTTCCGGTAGGCGCCCATGCCCAGGTCGGGAGCGACGAGCCCGTGGCTGTGCTCCTCGGCGTTCTGCACGAAGATCTCGCCCCCGCCGGTGTCGACGGCGTAGTCGGCGTCGGCGGCGAACCGGCCGCGGTCGTCGGTGCGGATGCGGTCGCGGATCGGTTCGAGGAAGTCCGGGACGGTCGCGCGGTAACCGGTCGCGAGGACGAGCCCCTCGGTGTCGAGCGCGAACGCCTCGTCGATCTCGTGCTGCCGCAGCCCGAGGGTGTAGCGCGTGCCGTCCCACGACGCCGACTCCAGGGCCGTGTTGGTCAGCAGCTGCACCCTCGTGCGCGGATCGCGCGACTTCACGTAGAGCTGGTCGTGGATCGCGTCGATGAGCTCGCTGCTGATCCCCTTGTACAGCCCGCGCTGCGAAGCGAGCAGGGCATCGCGCTGCCGGGCGGGCAGCGCCTGGAAGTACCCCGTGTACTCCGGCGAGGTCATCTCGAGCGTCAGCTTGGTGTACTCCATCGGGAAGAAGCGCGGCGAGCGCGTGATCCAGCGCAGCAGGTACCCCTGCTCGTCGGCATCGGCCAGCAGGTCGTGGACGATCTCCGCCGCGCTCTGCCCGCTGCCGACCACGGTGACGCTGTCGCCACGGCGAAGTTCGTCGCGGTGGGCCAGGTACTCGGCGCTGTGCAGCGCCGGGCCGCCGGCCACGACCGGCGGGGTCCACGGCTGCGTCCCGACCCCGAGGACGATGCGACGGCCCCGGTGCACGTGCCGGCCGCCGGAGCCGTCCACGCTCGTCACGACGTAGGCGGACCCGTCGTGCTCGACCCGTTCGACCCGGCGGTCGAACTCCAGCGAACGCAGCCGGCCGGTGGCCCAGCGGCAGTAGTCGGTGTACTCGGCGCGCAACGGGTAGAAGCTCTCGCGCACGTAGAACGGATAGAGCCGGCCGACGTCCTTGAGGTAGGCGAGGAACGAGAACGGCGAGGTCGGGTCGGCCATCGTGACGAGGTCGGCGAGGAACGGGACCTGCAGGGTCGCGTCGGGCAGCATCATGCCCGGGTGCCAGTCGAACTCGGCCTGCTGGTCGAGGAAGACGCAGTCCAGACCGGCCAGCGGCGCCGCCAGGCAGGCGAGGCCGAGGTTGAACGGGCCGATCCCGATCCCGATCAGGTCGTGGACGCGTTCGGTGCCCTGGGCGCGGGACGGCGCGGTCATGCCGCCACCGCCAACTCGTCGGCGGCGTACTCCCGCAACCGGTCGACCACGAAGCGGACGTCGTCGAGCGACGTCGCCGGGTTCAGCAGGGTGACCTTGAGGTGGACCCGGCCGGCCACCGTGGTCGAGGCGACGACCCCCTCGCCGGAGGCGAGCAGCGCCGCCCGCGCCGCGGTGTTCACGTCGTCCAGCACCGCGTCGGGCACCCCGTCGCGCGTGTAGCGGAAGACGACGGTCGACAGCGACGGCACGGCCGCGAGCGCGAAGTCGGGATCGTCGGCCAGCAGCTCGCCGGTGGCGGTCGCGAGATCCACCACCGTGTCGAGCATCGCGCCGATGCGGTCGGGGCCGAGCTCGCGCAGCGTGCACCACAGCTTGAGCGCGTCGAAGCGGCGCGTCGTCTGCAGGCTCTTGTCCACCTGGTTGGGACGGTCGTCGGGGTCGGCATCGGCCGGGTTGAGGTAGTCGGCGTGCCACGCGACGTGGCGCAGCGTCACCGCGTCACGCACGAGCACCACGCTCGAGGCGACGGGCTGGAAGAACGTCTTGTGGTAGTCGACGGTGACCGAGTCGGCGGCCTCGATGCCCGCGAGCAGGTCGCGGTGCCGCGTCGAGGTCAGCAGCCCCCCGCCGTACGCGGCGTCGACGTGCAGCCAGGTCGCGTGCCGGTGCGCGACCGCCGCGACGTCGGCGAGCGGGTCGATGGCGCCGAAGTCGGTCGTGCCGGCGGTCGCCACGACCGCCATCGGCACGAGCCCGTACGCGCGGAGGTCCAGGAGCCGGCGTTCGAGGTCGTCGGGACGCATGCGGTGGCCTTCGTCGACCGCAACCTCGACGACGGCGTCCGGGCCGAGGCCGAGCAGCCGCGCCGACTTGGCGACGCTGAAGTGGCCGTCGGCCGAGACCAGGACCCGGAGCCGC
Organism: Jatrophihabitans endophyticus; assembly: GCF_900129455.1. Classification (NCBI taxonomy): domain Bacteria; kingdom Bacillati; phylum Actinomycetota; class Actinomycetes; order Jatrophihabitantales; family Jatrophihabitantaceae; genus Jatrophihabitans; species Jatrophihabitans endophyticus. The sequence goes on along the minus strand of NZ_FQVU01000006.1, from coordinate 69,466 downwards.
GAGAGGTCGGTCCCGCCTGCGTTCTCCCGCGCGATCAGCAGCGCCTGCAGGTTGGACTGCGAGCCGCCGCTGGTGAACACCCCGTCGGCACGGTCCCCGAGGCCGAGCCGGGCCGCCGTCCACCCGACGAGGCGCCGCTCGATGTAGGTGGCACCGGCGCTCTGGTCCCAGGTGTCGAGCGAGGAGTTCACCGCCGAGGCGAGCACGTCGGCGGCCACGGCGGGCACCGCGACCGGGCAGTTGAGGTGGGCCAGGTAGCGCGGATGGTGGAACCACACCGCATCGTGCAGGTAGAGCTCACCGACCTCGGCCAGCACGGCCGCGCTGCTCGACAGCGGCGCGTCGAGGTCGACGTCGGCGATGCGCTTGCGCAGCTCGGCGGCCGCGACGCCGGTGAAGGGCCGCTCGACGGTCTGCAGCCGGGTCACGACCTCGTCGCGGGCGGCGGTGATCGCGGCGGCGTAGGCCGTCGCGGCCGTGCCGTCGAGCAGGGGGGCGGGCTGCGAACTCATGACTCTGACTCTTCCCTTCGTTAGGCAAGGCTTACCTAACCGCAGGCGGAGTCCGATTTGCGAGTTGTGCGAGGGCGGTCACACCGGCCCGCCCGCAGGCGCGCCGGGCAACGACGGCGCTACGGCTGCGCCCGCTCCGGGGCGGGGTCGTCACCGCCCGCGGCGGTGCCGTCGCCCGTGCCCGCCGGGGCGTCGTCGCGCGGGAAGTTCTCGCGCACGTTGCGCATGTGCTTGCTCATCGACTTGAACAGGAAGTAGCAGACGATGCAGAGCAGCAGGATGACGGCGAGCCCGATCGGGCCCGCCTTCGCGCCCTCGCCGGTCCTGGCGAGCACGGTGGCGAGCTCGACGGTCACGATGCCGCCCCGTCGCGGATGCCGGCGAACAGATCGTCCTCGGGGATCGCCGAGTCGACGAGCGACCGGGCGAGCTCGAAGTCCTCGGTGGGCCAGATCTCGGCCTGGAACTCGCGCGAGATCTTGAAGAACCAGCCCTGCGGGTCGACCTGCGTCTCGTGCGCCAGCAGGGCGGCGTCACGGCGGTCGAACCACGGCGCCACCGGCACCTGCGTGGTGATCTTGGGGACGCGGATCTTGTCGCCCCACTGCTCGCGGCGCTTGAACCACTCCTCGAACGGCGACTCGAGACCCTTGGCGATCAGCGCGTCGTGCAACGCGCTCGTGCGCTCCTTGGAGAAGCCGACGTCGTAGTAGAGCTTGAGCGGCTGCCACGGCTCCCCCGCGTCGGGAAAGCGATCGGGGTCGCCCGCGGCGTCGAAGGCCGCCACCGAGATCTCGTGGCAGCGGATGTGGTCGGGGTGCGGGTAGCCGCCACGCTCGTCGTACGTGGTCATGACGTGCGGACGGAACTCGCGCACCTCGCGCACCAGGCGCTCGGTGGCGACGTCGAGGGGCTCGAGGGCGAAGCAGCCCTCGGGCAGCGGCGGCAGCGGGTCCCCCTCGGGCAGGCCGGAGTCGACGAAGCCGAGCCAGTGCTGGCGCACCCCGAGGATCTCGCGCGCCTTGGCCATCTCCGCCCGGCGGATGTCGGCCATGCCGGCCTCGATGTCGGCGCGACCCTTGAGCGCGGGGTTGAGGATGCTGCCGCGCTCACCGCCGGTGCAGGTGACGACGAGGACGTCGACCCCCTCGTCGACGTAGCGCGCCATGGTCGCCGCGCCCTTGCTCGACTCGTCGTCCGGGTGGGCGTGGACGGCCATCAGCCGCAGGCGGCCGTCGGAGGTTGCGTGGGACACCCCGCCATTCTCCCCGAGCCCGGAAAACATGCCAGCCACCGGCCGGCGATGTTACGTTCGTGGCTTCGCACAAATGGGCAACGACCCCGTCGTCAACCCGACGACCTGCCGACCGACCCCTGGAGTACCGCTGTGTCCACCACCGACGACGCGAACGTGACCTTCCTGACGCAGGAGGCCTACGACCGCCTGTCGAAGGAGCTGGCGGAGCTGATCGCGAACCGCCCGGCGATGGCGCAGGAGATCAACGACCGGCGCGAGGAGGGCGACCTCAAGGAGAACGGCGGCTACCACGCGGCCCGCGAGGAGCAGGGCAAGCAGGAGGGCCGCATCGTGCAGCTGCAGTCGCTGCTGCGCACCGCCAAGGTCGGCGAGGCGCCGGTCAGCGACGGCGTCGCCGGGCCGGGCATGTTCGTCACCGTCCGCTTCGACGGCGACGACGAGGAGGAGAGCTTCCTCATCGGCTCCCGCGAGGAGGCCGACACCGCGGGCGTCGAGGTGTACTCCTCGGCATCGCCGCTCGGGCAGGCCCTCACCGGCAAGCGCGAGGGCGAGACCGCCGAGTACGAGACCCCGAACGGCAAGACCATGAAGGTCACGCTCGTCGACGCGAAGCCGTTCGCCGGCTGACCGTCGCCGCGCTCAGATCAGCGGCAGCACCCGGTACGGGACCGGGTTGGACAGCGCGATGACCGAGGACGTCCGGACGATGTCGGGGAACTCGGTCACCCGGTCCAGCACGGCCTGCAGGTCGTCGTTGGAGCGCGCCACGACGCGGCACAGCATGTCGCCGCGACCGGTGATCGTGTGCACCTCGAGCACCTGCGGGATCGCGCGGAGGTGCTCGAGCACGTCCCGGCCCCGGCCCTGGCTGATCTCGAGCGTCGCGTACGCCGTCACGGTGTAGCCGAGCGCCACCGGGTCGACGACCGGGGCGAACGTCGCGATCACCCCGCGCTCGACGAGACGGTCGAGCCGCGCCTGCACCGTCGCGCGGGCGACCCCGAGCCGTCGCGACATCTCCAGCACGCCCACCCGCGGGGCCTCGGCGAGCAGGCGCAACAGCCGCGAGTCGAGCTCGTCGATGCCCTCGGTCGCGCGCGCCATGCTGCCAGCGTGGCACGGCGGCGCCCGGCGACGTACTTTCGATCGGGTGACTGCACCGTCCATCGCGACCGTCGCCGACCTGCGTGCCGCCGGCCACGTCCAGCGTTCCGTCAAGACCGAGATCCGCCAGAACCTCATCGCCCGCCTCGCCGCCGGCGAACCCTCGTTGCCGGGCATCGTCGGCTTCGAGGACACCGTCGTGCCCGAGGTCGAGCGCGCGCTGCTCGCCGGGCACGACCTCGTGCTGCTCGGCGAGCGCGGCCAGGGCAAGACCCGCCTCATCCGCACACTGCAGGGCCTGCTCGACGAGTGGACGCCGGTGGTGGCCGGCTGCGAGATCAACGACCACCCGTACTCGCCCATCTGCGCACGCTGCCAGAACCTGCTGGCCAGCGAGGGCGATCTCGCCGCGATCGAGTGGCGCCACCGCAGCGAACGCTTCGGCGAGAAGCTCGCGACGCCCGACACCAGCGTCGGCGACCTCATCGGCGACATCGACCCCATCAAGGTGGCCGAGGGGCGCACGCTCGGCGACCCGGAGACCGTGCACTACGGCCTCGTCCCCCGTACCAATCGCGGCATCTTCGCGATCAACGAGCTGCCCGACCTCGCCGAACGCATCCAGGTCGCGCTGCTCAACGTGCTCGAGGAGCGCGACATCCAGGTGCGGGGGTACCAGCTGCGGCTGCCGCTCGACCTGCTCGTGGTCGCGAGCGCGAACCCCGAGGACTACACCAACCGCGGCCGCATCATCACGCCGCTCAAGGACCGTTTCGGTGCCGAGGTGCGTACGCACTACCCGCTCGAGCTCAGCGACGAGCTGACCCTCATCGCGCAGGAGGCCGCGGTGCTGTGGGACGGCACCGAGGCCGGTGACTACGCGGCGCCGCTCGTGCCGTCGCACCTGCTCGAGGTCGTCGGCCGCTTCGCGCGCAACGTCCGCGACGCGCCGCAGGTCGACCAGCGCTCCGGCGTCTCGGCCCGCTTCGCCATCGCGGCCGTCGAGACGGTCGCGGCGGCGGCCGTGCGCCGGGCCGCGGTGACGCACGAGGGCGCCGCGGTGGCCCGCGTGTGCGACCTTCCCGCCGTCGTGCCCGCGTCCCGCGGCAAGGTCGAGTTCGACGACGCCGACGAGGGCCGCGAGTTCGAGGTGCTCGACCACCTGCTGCGACGCGCGATCATCGAGACGTTCCGTTCCCGGCTGGCCGGGCTCGACCTGCGGGTGCTGCAGGACGGCTTCGGCGACGGCAGGACGGTGACCACGGGCGACACGACGTCGGCCCAGGAGCTGCTCGACCAGGTCGGCGCCGTGCCGATCCTCTCGCAGCTGCTGGACCGCCTGGAGCCCGACAGCATCGGTGAGGGTCCGGCCGCGGTCGGCGTCGCGGCGTCGGCGATCGAGTTCGCGCTCGAGGGCCTGTACCTGAACCGTCGGCTGGCGAAAGACTCCGACGGCGCTCGGACGGTGTACGGCGCCTGACACCGGATGTCCGTTTCGGTCCGAGCGGACATCCGGCGAAACCTGACGGTGACGCGGACGTAAGCGCCCGCTTCGATAGTTGACCGGTCCCGCCGGCCAACAGTCGAGGAAGCGCCCGTGTCGACCACCGCAGCACCGCACGACGAACTGGACGACGACGAGGCCGCCCTGGCCGCGCTCGGCTACAAGCAGGAGCTGAGCCGGTCGTGGTCGGGGTTCTCGAACTTCGCCATCTCGTTCTCGATCATCTCGATCCTGGCCGGCTGCTTCACCAGCTTCGGCCTCGGTTGGAACGGCGGCGGCCCGGCCGCGATCGCCTGGGGCTGGCCGGTGGTCGCCCTGCTCATCCTGGTGATCGGGTTCTGCATGTCCGAGCTCGTGTCGGCGATGCCGACGTCGGGCGGCATCTACTGGTGGGCCTCGAAGCTCGGCGGCCCCAAGGCGGGCTACTACACCGGCTGGCTCAACCTCATCGGCCTGCTCGCGATCGACGCGTCCGTCGCCTACGGCTGCGCGACGTTCGTCGACACCGTGATCGGCAACTACAGCGACTCGTGGGCGGCCGACTACTCGCTGACGCGGGTGTTCATCGAGTTCGTGATCGTCCTGGCCATCGCCGCGGCGGTGAACATCTTCTCCTCGCACCTGCTCGCGATCCTGAACAACATCTCGGTGTGGTGGCACGTCGCGGGTGCCGCCGCGGTGATCCTGATCCTGGTCTTCGTGCCGTCGCACCACGCCAGCGTTGCCTCGGTCTTCACCCACACCGTCAACAACACCGGCTTCTTCGGCGGGAGCACCAGCGGGCTCGGGTTCATCTTCCTGGTGCTGCCGCTGTCGGCCATCCTCACGCAGTACACGATCACCGGCTACGACGCGTCCGCGCATCTCTCCGAGGAGACGAAGTCGGCCGCGAACGCGGCGGCCAAGGGCATCTGGCAGTCGATCTTCTACTCGGCGATCGGTGGCTGGATCCTGCTGCTCGCCTTCCTCTTCGCGGTGCAGGACGAGGCCAAGGTGACCGCAGCCGGCGGCGGTTCGATCGCCATCTTCAGCCAGGCGCTGTCGAGCAACTGGGGCGGCATCGTGCTGATCATCTCCGCGGCCGGCCAGTTCTTCTGCACGGTCGCCTGTATGACCTCGACGTCGCGGATGATGTTCGCCTTCAGCCGCGACCGGGCGGTGCCGGGTGCGCGGCACCTGTCGAAGCTGAACGCCAGCCGGGTGCCCGTCACCGGCGTGATCGTCTCGGCCGTCATCGCGGTGATCCTCACCCTGCCGGCGCTGGTCAAGGTCGACATCGGCGGCGCGCCGGTACCGGTCGCGTTCTTCGCCGTCGTCTCGATCGGCGTGGTCGGGCTGTACCTCGCCTTCGCCATCCCCATCTACTACCGCTGGCGGGCGGGCGACGCGTTCAAGGTCGGCCGGTGGTCGCTCGGGCGCAAGTACCGCTGGATGGCGCCATTGGCCGTGATCGAGATCGTGGTGACGTCGATCGTCGCCATGTTCCCGACCTCGACGGGCGGGGCGCCCTGGTACGACAACTTCGGGTGGAAGTTCGTGAACTACACCCCGCTCGTGGTGTTCGGCCTGCTCGTCGTCCTCGAGATCGCCTGGCACGTGTCGGTGAAGCGCTGGTTCACCGGGCCGAAGTCCACCCTCGAGACGCCCCCTGCGGTCGAGCCCGCGGCGGTGGACACTACGGCGGTATGACGACCTGGACCCAGCAGCTCAACGGTCACTCGTACCGCTTCGAGGGCATCGTCGAGCTGCTGGCCAAGGCGAGCCCGGCCCGCTCCGGCGACGAGCTCGCCGGCTGCGCGGCCGGGTCGGCGGCCGAGCGGTCGGCGGCGCGCTGGGCCCTGGCCGACGTCCCGCTCGCGACGTTCCTCGAGGACCTCGTCGTGCCCTACGAGGACGACGAGATCACGCGACTGATCGTGGACACCCACGACCGGGACGCCTTCGCCCCCGTCGCGGGCATGACCGTCGGCGAGTTCCGCGACCACCTGCTCGCGGTGGCCGCCCGGCCGGACGCCGCCGGGACGCTCGCCGCGCTCGCGCCGGGCGTCACGCCGGAGATGGCGGCCGCGGTCAGCAAGCTCATGCGCAACCAGGATCTCGTCGCGGTGGCGCGGCGCGTCGAGGTGACCACCGCGTTCCGCGACACGCTCGGCCTGCCGGGCCGGCTGTCGACCCGGCTGCAGCCCAACCACCCGACCGACGACGTGCGCGGCATCGCGGCGGCCACCCTCGACGGGCTGCTGCTCGGCTGCGGCGACGCGGTCATCGGCGTCAACCCGGCGTCGGACTCCCCCGAGGCCGGGGCCGAGCTGCTGCACCTGCTCGACGACGTCCGCGCCCGGTACGCGATCCCGACGCAGACCTGCGTGCTCGCGCACGTCACCACGACCCTGGAGCTCATCGAGTCCGGGGCGCCCGTCGATCTCGTCTTCCAGTCGATCGGGGGGACGCAGGGCACGAACACGGCGTTCGGCGTCGACCTCGCGCTTCTCGAGCAGGCGCGCGAGGCCGCGCTGTCGCTCGACCGCGGCACGGTCGGCGCGGACGTCATGTACTTCGAAACCGGGCAGGGATCGTCGCTGTCCGCCGGGGGGCACCTGGGCACCGGCGGCGCGGCGGTCGACCAGCAGACGCTCGAGGTCCGCGCGTACGGGCTGGCACGCCACCTGCACCCGCTGCTCGTCAACACGGTGGTCGGCTTCATCGGCCCGGAGTACCTCTACGACGGCAAGCAGATCGTCCGGGCCGGGTTGGAGGACCACTTCACCGGCAAGCTGCTCGGCCTGCCCATGGGCGTGGACGTCTGCTACACCAACCACGCCGAGGCCGACTCCGACGACATGGACTCGCTGCTGACGCTGCTCGCCGTCGCCGGCTGCACGTACGTCATCACCGTGCCCGGCGCGGACGACGTCATGCTCGGCTACCAGAGCCTGAGCTACCACGACGCCCTCTACGCCCGCAGCGCGCTGGGCCTGCGGCCGGCGCCGGAGTTCGAGAGCTGGCTCCACGGGCTCGGCATGCTCGCCGACGACGGCAGCGTGCTGCCGGTCGCCGCGTCCCCGCTGTTGGCGATCGGGGCGCCGTGAGCGACCCCCTGTGGGACGAGCTGCGCCGGACCACCCGGGCGCGCATCGGCCTGGGCCGCGCCGGCAACGCCCTGCCGACCACCGCGGTGCTCGAGCTCGCCGCGGCGCACGCCGCGGCGCGTGACGCCGTCCACGAGGCCCTCGACGTCGACGCGCTCGCCGCCGACCTCGTCGCTGCCGGCTTCCCCGAGCCGGTACGGACGACGAGCCGCGCCGGGTCGCGGGCGGAATACCTGCGCCGTCCCGACCTCGGACGGGTGCCGGCCGGGGCCGACGGGCCCTTCCCCGTCGCCGGTGACCTGGCTGTCGTCCTCGCCGACGGCCTGTCGGCGCGCGCACTGCAGGCGCACGCCGTGCCGCTGCTGCGTGAGCTACGCCCGCTGCTCGACGTCGGGACCCCGGTGATCGCGACACAGGCACGGGTCGCCCTCGGCGACCACCTCGGGGCGCGGGCCGGAGCAGCCGCGGTGCTGGTGCTGATCGGCGAGCGGCCGGGGCTGTCGGCGAGCGACAGCCTCGGCGCCTACCTCACCTGGGCGCCCACCCCGGGGCGCTCGGACGCCCAGCGCAACTGCGTCTCGAACATCCGCCCTCCGGACGGGCTCGACTATCCCGTCGCCGCACGCAACGTCGCCGGGCTGCTGCGGGCGGCGCGGGAGCTGGGCGAGTCCGGCGTCCGTCTCAAGGACCGCTCGCGCGCCGCACTCGCCGCCGCGGACCCCGGCCCGGTGGCCGACGCGGGTGTGCTCCCACCGGCGTGAGCCGGGCCGGGTCGTTGGGCACGACAGTGACGTGAGCGTGGACTACAAGAACCTCCGTCGTGTCGTCGTCACCTCCGCCGCGGTCGCGTCGGCCGTCCAGGCGGCGACCGCCGCCGTGGCCGTCCCCCGCAAGCGCCGCGACTACGCCGACGGGGTCTGGGGCGCCGGCCTCGCCGGCATCGCGGTCGCGAGCGCGGCCGTCGGTTCCGGCGACCGGACGCGCCGCTGGGCGCTCGCCGCGGCGACCACCGCGTGGGCCGCGCGTCTCGAGGCGCTGATGCTGCCGCGGCTGCGCGGGAAGGACGAGGAGGACCCGCGCTACTCCGAGTGGCTCGGCGACGACGGCGCCGCGGCCGTCGTCGGCAAGGTCTTCGTCACGCAGGGTGTCGCCCAGCTGCTGGTCTCGGCGCCGATCCAGCTCGCGGCGGCCAGCACGCTGCCGCGTTCCGCACGTCGTTACCTCGTCCCGGTCGGCATCGCGACGATGGTCGCCGGCGCCGTCGTCGAGGCGCTCGCCGACCGGCAGAAGGACGCCTACCGCGACCGCGACGACGACGCGAAGCCCGACGTCCTCGACACCGGCCTCTGGGGCTGGTCCCGGCACCCGAACTACTTCGGCGACTCGGTCGTGTGGGACGGCGCGTACCTGGCCGCCGCCGCGTCCGCGCCCGCCGCCTGGACGATCCCCGCCCCGGCGCTGATGAGTTACCTGCTCGTCTACGCCACCGGCGCGAAGCGCACCGAGCGCCGGATGCAGGAACGCCCCGGCTACCGCGACTACCAGCAGCGGGTCTCGTTCTTCTTCCCGTGGAAGAAGCGCTGAGGCCGGAGGAGCCCTCAGCGCCAGCCGAGCTCGGGCGCCACGTGCGTCAGCAGTGCCTCGAGCACGTGGGCGCAGTAGTCCACGCCGAGCTGGTTGGGGATCGTGAGCAGCAGCGTGTCGGCCGCCGCGATGGCCTCGTCCTCGGCCAGCTGCGCGACCAGCTTGTCCGGTTCGGCGGCGTAGGTCTTGCCGAATCGGGCGACGCCACCGTCGAGGTGGCCCACCTGGTCCTGCGAGTCGCCGTCGCGCCAGAAGTACGCGCGGTCCTGCTCGGTCACGATGGGGAAGATGCTGCGGCTGACCGAGACGCGAGGGGCGAAGCCGTGCCCGGCGTCCGCCCACGCCTTGCGGAAGCGTTCGATCTGCTCGGCCTGCAGCTGGTGGAACGGGACGCCGGTGTCCTCGCTCAGCAGTGTCGAGCTCATCAGGTTCATCCCCTGCGCGGCCGTCCACTCGGCGGTGCGGCGCGTACCGGCCCCCCACCAGATCCGCTCGCGCAGGCCCGCCGAGTGCGGCTCGATGCGCAGCAGGCCGGGCGGGTTGGCGAACATCGGGCGCGGGCTGGGCTCGGCGAACCCCTCCCCGCGCAGGACGTCGAGGAACACCCGGGTGTGCTCGCGGGCCATGTCCGCGTCGTCCTGACCGTCCTGCGGGGCGTAGCCGAAGTAGCGGTAGCCGTCGACGACCTGCTCGGGCGATCCGCGGCTGATGCCCAACTGCAGCCGGCCGCCGGCGATGAGGTCGGCTGCACCCGCGTCCTCGGCCATGTAGAGCGGGTTCTCGTAGCGCATGTCGATGACGCCGGTGCCGATCTCGATCCGGCTCGTCCGGGCGCCGACCGCCGCGAGCAGCGGGAAGGGCGAGCCGAGCTGGCGGGCGAAGTGGTGGACGCGGAAGTACGCGCCGTCGGCACCGAGCTCCTCGGCGGCGACCGCGAGGTCGATCGACTGGAGCAGGACGTCGGACGCGGACCTCGCCTGCGAGTACGGCGAGTCCGACCAGTGGCCGAACGACAGGAACCCGATGCGCTTCACCACGCCACCACCTTCACCACGGCACCAACATCGCACGGGGTGCGCTTCTTCCCGGCATCCGGGGCGCCTCGGTGCCGCGCCGGATACTGTCTGGCCCATGACGGAGAACGAGCCCGAGGAGCGCCCCGCGACCTGGGAGAACGTGGTCGTGGGCAAGGCCAAGGAGGTCGTCGGTCATGCCACCGGCGACGCCGAGCTCGCTCGCGAGGGCGAGGACCAGGAGCAGACCGCGCACGAGGTCCGCGACGAATACCACGGTCACGGCACCGGCGACCGGGCCGAGACCGGTGACGATCAGTCGCGGACGACCTCGTAGTGCAGGTGCGTGACGCCCGGCGCGGCGACGACCTCGGCCAGTCGTAGCCGGACGTGCTCGGGCAGGCCCGCGAACAGCGGCCGGCCGCCGCCGAGCAGCACCGGCACCTGCTGCACCACGATCTCGTCCACCAGCCCGGCGCGCAGTGCGGCGGTCACCGCGCCACCGCCCATCACGCTGACGTCCGCACCCTCTGCCGCGACCCGGGCGGCGGCGATCGCGTCCTCGATGCCGGTGGTGACGAGCGTCTGCCGTTCGGTCAGCTCCGGTGCGTCCCGATGGCTCAGGACGAACAGCGGCGCCGTCGGGTGCGGGCTGCCACCGCCCCAGTGCCCCGCGTCCTCGTAGGTGTTGCGGCCGGCGACGACGGCACCGACGCGGTCGGCGAGCGCGTCGAACACCCGCGCGCTCGCCGCGCTCATGCCGAACCCGGCGAAGATCCGGCTCGGTGTGTCCCCCTCGCGGTACCAGTCGAAGAGCGCGTCCCCGTCGCCGAGGCCGCGGCCGGGTCCGGCGTCGCGACCGGCGATGTAGCCGTCGACGGACACGGAGTGAGCGGTGAAGACCGTCGTCACGAGAACCTCCCGGGGCCGCACGACAGGGCGGTGACGCTACCCACACGCGCCCGACGCTGTCGATGCCCGGCGGGATCGAGGGGCTGCACGACGGTGCCACCGGGCGCCGAAGCGGGCTAGCGTCGGTGGGGTGACCACCACACCCAGCCGTCCGATCCGCATCGGCGTGCAGCTGCAGCCGCAGCACGCCGACTACGCCGCCATCCGCCGCGCGGTCGCCGAGGCCGAGGACCTCGGCGCCGACATCGTCTTCAACTGGGACCACTTCTTCCCGCTCTACGGCGAGCCCGACGGCAAGCACTACGAGTGCTGGACGATGCTCGGCGCCTGGGCCGAGCAGACCTCCCGTGTCGAGATCGGCGCCCTCGTCACCTGCAACAGCTATCGCAATCCCGAGCTCGTCGCGGACATGGCCCGCACCGTCGACCACATCAGCGACGGCCGGCTGATCCTGGGAATCGGGTCGGGCTGGTTCCAGCGCGACTACGACGAGTACGGCTACGAGTTCGGGACCGCCGGCGGCCGGTTGAACCAGCTGCGCGACGATCTTCCCCGCGTCGAGGACCGCTGGGCGAAGCTGAACCCGGCGCCCACGCGCAAGATCCCCGTCCTCGTCGGGGGCGGCGGCGAGAAGAAGACGCTGCGGCTCGTCGCCCGGCACGCCGACATCTGGCACTCCTTCAGCGACCTGGAGACGTTCCGCCACAAGCAGGAGGTCCTGGCCGGCCACTGCGCCGACCTCGGTCGCGACCCGGCCGAGATCGAGCGTTCGGTCGGCGCGCCCGACGGCGACCCCGCCGACGTCGGCCCAGCTCTGGTCGAGGCCGGCGCGACGCTGTTCACCGTCGGCGTCGACGGCGACCGCGACTACGACCTCACGCAGCTGCGGTCCTGGCTGCGCTGGCGCGACTCGCTGTAGAGACGTAGCTGCGGCGGTTGGCCCCACCCGGGCGCGGTGAGTTGCTCTCTGGAGGCGCGCTGGGATGGGGCCAAGCCCCCCGCGCTCGGACCGTCAGCCGGGGCGGGTGCGGGGGTTGCTGCGGGGGCGTCGGTGGGGGTCGAGCCAGGGTGGGGGGAGCCAGGCGGGTCGACCGTCGCTGATGACGGATCGCCAGCCTTGTCTCTGGTGTTGTCGGTGGTGGTGGCCGCAGACGAGGGCGCCGTTGGCGATGGTCGTCGGGCCGCCGTTCGCGTGGTCGACGACGTGATGGGCTTGGGTCCAGGCCGGGGGGACGTCGCAGCCGGGGAAGGTGCAGCCGCCGTCGCGGGCGATCAGGGCGAGGCGCTGGGTCTCGGTGAACAGTCTGCGCGCGTCGGTGTGAGTCACGACGGCGCCCTGGTCGTCGAGCTGCATGGTCATGGTGCGGGTGTCGCCGCCGGCGATGCGGATGGCTTCGCGGGTGGGGAGGATCGCGCCGTGCCCGGTGGTCGCGACCCCGTCACCGCTGGACCAGTCGGCTGCGGTGGTGGTGAGCAGGACGGTGGTGCTGATCCCGGCCACCGTGGGGAGTAGTTCGGCGCGTTGGACGAGGTCGAGTGCGTCGAGGAGTCCGTCGTGGCGGCGCTGCCCGGCGGTACGAGGATCCCGCACCCCGTCCGCGGCCGGCTTGGGTGCGGCGAGTGCGTCCAGGACGGTGAGCAGCCGTTCGGCCAGCTCGGCGGTCGCCTCCCCGCTGATCGACGCGGACCCGTCGGGGCGTTGCCGGATGGTCAGGTCCCGGTGCCGCTCGCGGTAGGCGACGTCGGCCAGGGCGCCGTCCTGATCCAGCAGCGTCGTCACCCGCAGCGCCAGCGTGCCGAGTTGGTGCGGATCGAACTGTGTCGCGTACCCGACGAGCTCGGCCTCGACCCGGGCGCCGTGCTCGACCTGCACCACGTCGGGCAACCGTTCCACCGTGGCGACGACCACCGCCGCGTGCCGGGGTGAGATCGTGCCCGCCGCCTGTGCGGCCGCGACCCGCGGGAACGGCGCCGGCACCGTCTCACCGGTCAACGTGGTGATCGGCGCGGCCGCAGCCGCGGCAGCCACCCGCGCCACCGCCTCGCGCGGATGCACCCGCAACAACGCCCGCACGAACGCCGCCGTGTTCCGCGCCCCGTACGTGAACGGCAACCCCCGCCGCTCGACCTCCGCCACGAACCGGTGCTCCATCGCCGCGAGCCGGTTCCGCAGCCGCTCCACCTCCCGCCAGGTGTCCAGCAGGCAGGACTCGTCCCACGACGACAACTCGGCAACCAGCAGCGAGTCCGCCGCGTCACCGAGTTTCGTGGTCATGTGTTCGATTCTAGCGTCTGAAGCGACATCAGACAAGAGTTCAGGTCAGTCCCACCAGAACCACCACGACTGCCGCACCACCTGGCCGGTCACCAGCGCCTGCAGCGTCTGCACACCCTGGTCGACGACGTCCGGGCAGTAGGCGTACTGCTCCCGCCCCACCGCGAGCGCGTCCACCGCCGCCACCGGTGGCCGCGGCACCGACAGCTCCAGGGTGTCGAAACCGAGCGTCACCAGTTCGGCGCCGAAGCGCTCGTGCCAGTGCCGCAGCACGGCGTAGTGCTCGTCGCCGCTGATCTCGGCGTTCGCCGCACCGGTCCACGAGAGCAGGGCCGGCACCTCGCAGCCACCCGCCCGGGCCGGGACGAACGCGAGCACCGTGGGAGCCCCTGCCGCGACGAAACCCGCCGGCTGCACCGCGAGCGCGGGCAGGTCCGCAGCGTCGATCCCCCAGTCGAGCGGTGCCGCGAGCCCCTCGCCGTCCGAGGCCAGCGCCGCCGGGTCACGCTCGGCCAACCACCACGCGGCGTCGATCTCGGCGCCCGCGGCGACCGAACCCGGCTCGTGGTCCCCGCCGGCGATGCTCACCGTCTCCCCGACCGAGGCCGGATCACCGAGCAGGAACGGCCACTGCCCGGTCCGCTCGTAACTCGCGCGCGCATGCCGCCACAGCCCGAGCGGCTCGCCGTGCTCGATCACCGTGCCGAGGACCGGCACCTCCCCCGCCGTCCCGAGCAGTGCCAGCTCGGGGAACCCGGGTTCCTCCTCGCGCAACAGCCGCGTGAGGTCGTCGGCGCGCGGATCGGGCGACGGACGGAAAGCCCAGTCGCCGTGCGGCGGCGGCGCGTCGTCGGTCGGCGGGACGTCGCGTCGGTCTCGGCGGAACCAGGCCATGCACCACCCTGGCACGGCCGCGCATGCTCGGACAGGACGTCGCCCAGCGGTGCGCGCAGACGAGCGCGCAGGGTCTGGCCATCCCCCGACGAGGGCGGCACCGGCCGCCGCCGGTGATTACGCTGGGACCGATGAGCGTTCGCTACGGCGCATGGGCCGGCGGCCCGGACCCGATGGAGCCGCCCTACGACATCCGGCAGGCCCTCGACGAGATCGGGGACGACGTACTGGCCGGCACGTCGGCCCGCGACGCGCTGAACCGGTTGCTGCGGCGCGGCCCGAGCGGCCGCGACGGCCTCGACTCCCTTCGCCGCCGGGCCCGGGAGCGCTCGCGCGACCTGCGCCGGTCGGGGCGGCTCGACGGCACCCTCGACCAGGTCCGCGAACTCCTCGACCAGGCGCTCGAGGAGGAGAAGCGCGCGCTGTTCCCGATCCCGGACGACGCGGCGCGCATGGCCGAGGCCGAGCTCGACACGCTCCCGCGCGACATCAGCCGCGCCGTCCGCGAGCTCGCCGACTACCAGTGGCGCTCACCAGAGGCCCGGCAGACGTACGAGCAGATCCAGGACCTGCTGCGCAGCGAGGTGCTCGACGCGCAGTTCGCCGGCATGAAGGACGCCGTGCAGAACGCGACCCCCGAGGATCTCGAACGCGTCCGGCAGATGATGAGCGCCCTCAACGAGATGCTCGACGCCGACGCCCGCGGCGAGCACACGCCCGAGGACTTCGCGCAGTTCATGGCGCAGTACGGCGACTTCTTCCCCGAGCAGCCGCAGAACCTCGACGAGTTGGTCGACCAGCTCGCCCGTCGCGCCGCCGCCGCCCAGCAGCTGCTCGACTCGCTGACCGCCGAACAGCGCGAGGAACTCGCCGGGCTGATGGCGCAGGCGATGGCGCAGTCCGGCCTCGCCGACGAGATGTCCCGCCTGCAGCAGGGCCTGCGCGCCGCCCGCCCCGATCTGCAGTGGGGCGGCCGGCAGCGCATGGACGGCGAGCAGGGCATGGGCTACTCCGACGCCACCGGTGCACTGGCCGAGCTAGCCGACCTGGACCAGCTCGACGAGCTGCTGAGCCAGGACTACCCGGGAGCGAGCCTCGAGGACATCGACGAGGAGCTCGTCGAGCGGGCGCTCGGGCGGGCCGCCGTCGAGGACATGGCGCAGCTGCGGCGCATCGAGCGGGAACTGCGCGAGCAGGGGTACGTGCAGCGCGGCAGCGACGGCCTGCGGCTCAGCCCCCGGGCACTGCGTCGGCTCGGCAGCACCGCGCTGCGCCGCGTCTTCGCCCTCGTCGAGGCCAAGGGACGAGGCGGGCACGACGTCCGCGACGCCGGCGCCGCGGGTGAGATCACCGGCGCCAGCCGCGAGTGGCGCTTCGGCGACGAGCAGCCGTTGGACGTCGTGCGCTCGGTGCGCAACGCCGTCCTGCGCAACGCGGGCGCGGGGGCGCGCGAGGTGCGCATGCAGGCCGAGGACTTCGAGGTGGTGGAGACCGAACGACGCGCGTCGGCCGCGATCGCGCTGCTGGTCGACATGAGCTACTCGATGGAGCTGCGCGGCACGTGGGGCGAGGCGAAGACGACCGCGCTCGCGTTGCACTCGCTCGTCACCACCAAGTACCCGCAGGACGCGATCGAGATCATCGGCTTCAGCGACTACGCCCGTGTCATGAGCCCCAACGCGCTGGTCGAGCACGACTGGGACCGCGTGCAGGGCACCAACCTGCAGCACGGGCTGATGCTGGCGCGACGGCATCTCGACAAGCACCGCGGCGCCGAGCCGATGATCCTCGTGATCACCGACGGCGAGCCGACGGCGCACCTCGCCCCCGACGGCTTCGCCGACTTCGCCTGGCCGCCGACGGACGAGACGATCGCGGCGACACTGGCCGAGGTCGAGCGCTGCACCCGCCGCGGCGCCACCATCAACGTGTTCATGCTCGACGACGACCCGCGCCTCGTCGCGTTCATGCAGGACGTCGGCCGCCGCAACGGTGGGCGGGTGTTCCAGCCCAAGCGCGGTGCGCTCGGCGAGTACGTCGTCGCCGACTACCTCACCAGCCGCCGCGGCACGCGCCGCGCGGGGTGAGCGTCCGGGCGTCGAGCATCGCCGGGAACGGCGTGTTCGCCGACGATCCGTACGCGACCGGGGCCGTCGTCCTCACCCTCGCCGACGACGGCACCGGCCCGCTGAACCACAGCTGCGACCCGAACCTGGGATGGACGCAGTCACGCACCCTCGTCGCCCTGCGCGACATCGCGCCGGGCGACGAGCTCACCGTCGACTACGCGACCGCGATCGACGACGCCGCGTTCGCGCTGGCCTGTCACTGCGGCACGTACCGCTGCCGCCAGCTGGTCGAGGGCACCGACTGGCGCATCCCCCAGCTGCAGCGGCGCTACGCCGGGCACTGGGCTCCGCACGTCCAGCGGCTGATCGGCGACGCGGCTCGATAGCCTCGCGGCATGTACGACTTCCTGCTCGCGCTGCACGTGCTGTTCGCCGTCTTCGCCGTCGGCCCGCTCGTCCACGCCGCCACCACCGCAGGTCGGGGCGTCCGCAAGGGCGACGGGGTGGCCACCGCGGCGTCGGCGCGCCTGCTGCGGGTCTACGGCTACGCCTCGGTGCTGGTGATCCTCAGTGGACTGATCCTGATGAACCTCGACTCCCCCTACGGCCCGGGCAAGGTCGGCGAGTTCGGCCAGACCTGGATCTGGCTGTCGTTCCTGCTGTGGCTGGTCGCGGCCGGCGTGATCCTGGGCGTCGTCGTCCCGACCCTCGACCGCGCCACCGCCCTCATCGGCGAGGAGAAGTCGGTCGTCGCCCTGACCGGCCGGGTCGCGGCCGCCGGCGGGATCGTCGGGCTGCTCTTCGCCGTCGTCGTCTTCCTCATGGTCTACCGACCGGGACGATGACCGTCGGCATCCGCGAGGTCGACGCGGCCGTCACCCGCCCGCTGCGCCTCGACGTCCTGCGCCCGGGCCACACGCCCGACACCGTCCCCCCGGGCGACGTCGCCGGCGCCGTCCACCTCGCCGCGTACGACGACGACGAGCTGGTCGGCGCGGTCGCCGTGCACGAGCACGCCTTCGCCCCACGCCCCGCCGAGCCGGCGATGCAGTTCAGCGGGATGGCGGTCGCCGAGGACCGGCGCGGCAGCGGGGTCGGCGCGGCCCTGCTCGCCGCCGTCGTCGCCACCGCCGAGCGACACGGCGCGCAGGTCGTCTGGTGCAACGCACGGTCCTACGCCCGCGGGTTCTACGAGCGCGGCGGGTTCGCCGCGATCGGCGACGAGTTCATCATCGCCGCGGCCGGCAACCTGCCGCATTTCGTCATGTGGCGACGGATCGGGAACCAAACCGCCGTCCCGCCTCGTCCTCCTGGGTGAACCGGACGGGAGCGACATGCGTGACGAGGCGGGTTTCCGCGCGTTCGTCGAGGCGAACGGCGCCACGCTGCTGCACGCCGCCCGGTTGCTGACCGGAGACCACCACCGCGGCGAGGACCTCGTGCAGACCGTACTGACCAGGGTGTACCTGAAGTGGGGGCGCATCGACGCCCCGCTCGCCTACGCCCGCAGAGCACTCGTGACCGCCCACGTCGACCAGGGTCGGCGGCGCTGGTGGGGCGAGCGCCCCACCGACACGCTTCCCGAGGTGCCCGAGCCGGGGGCCTCGGTGGCGGCGTCCGACCAGCGCGACGAGCTGCGCCGGCTGCTGGCCGAGCTGCCGGCGCGCGACCGCGCCGTCGTCGTGCTGCGCTACTACTGCGACCTGTCCGAACAGGACACCGCGGCCACGCTGGGCGTGCCCGTCGGCACCGTCAAGAGCAGCTGCGCGCGGGCACTCGCCCGGCTGCGCGTCGAGGTCACGTCGGGAGGTGCGACGGTATGAGCCCGTCCGAGGACGACCTGCGCGCGGCCCTGCGCGCCGGCGAGCACGACCCGAGCGGACGCCCGGACGCCGACCACGTCGTCGCGCTCGGCCGGCGGACCCGGAGCCGCCGGCGGGGCCGGCTCGCCGCGGTCGCCGGCTCGGTGGCGCTCGTCGTCGTGGCGGCCGGGGTGACGACGGTGCTCGTCGGCCGCGACGACGGCGGCACGACGCTGGCCGACCCCACCGGGCCCGGCGTGTCCGCCCCGCCCGGCTCGTCGGTCTCGAGAGCGGCCGGTCAGCGCAGTCCGGCTACGCCGTCGTCGGCACTGTCGTCGGGGCCGTCGTCGCACCGGCCGGCCGATCCCGCACCCCCCGGGTGCCCGGCGACCTTCCCGCAGCGCGCCCTTCCCGGCGGCGGCAGCCCGGGACAGTTCGGCGCCGACGGGTCGGTGCTGCCGACGTCGGTGACGGTCGTGTCGGTGTGCAACTACGGCACCGCCACGATCGCCGCCGCCGGCGCACCCGCGGCGCAGCTCGTCCTCCGGGGTTCGGCGGTGACGGCACTGCGGCAGGCACTGGACTCCGGTGACACCCAGGCCCGGGTCCCGGGGTGTCCGGCGGCGCTCGCCTCGTCGATCCGGCAGGTCGCCTTCGTCGGGGTCACCGCGACCGGCGCGCCCGCCCGGGTGGTGACCACGACGCTCACCGGCAGCTGCGGGCAGCGCGCCACGAACGGCACCGCGTTCCGGTTCTCCTGGCAGCTGCCGGCGGGGCTGAGCGGTCGCATCTACGCGTTGAAGCAGCTCCCGCTCCCGCCGCGGTCGTTCCCGCGACCGGCGCCGACCGGACGCAACATCGGCTCGCCCGTCCGCTGACCGACGCCGCCGGAACCCCACCGTCCCTCCGCGTGATCACGAGGCCGAAACGGCCGTGGGGACGACCACCGCGTCCTCCTGATCACGATGGGGGCGCTCGGCCCGGGCGTGGCTCAGAAGCCGCGCAACCGGCGGGGCCCGCTGTCGGCGCGGGCGGTCGGCGGCGCGACCCGGACCGCGACGTCGGTGACGTGCGCGCCGAACGGGGTGGCCAGCACGGTCAACCGGCACTCGGCGATCTCGGGCAGGGCGTCGCCCAGCACCGACAGCCGCAGGGCGAGATCGGCGAGCGCACCGGTGTCGCACGGCGCGTTGCCGCGATAGCCGCTGAGCAACGGCGCCGCCCGCGGCGACGCGATCAGCCGCTCGGCGTCGAGGCCGGTGAGGGGGACGGCCGCGTAGGCGGTGTCGCCGAGCAGCTCGGTCGCGACGCCCCCGATGCCGAAGGACACGAGCGCGCCGAACGAGCGCTCGTCGAAGACGGCCAGCTCGACGCCGACGGTGTCGGTCGGATGTTCCAGCGACGGGGTGATGCCCGCGCTGCCCGCGAGCCGCAGCGCCTCGTCGTCGCTGAGCGAGCGGCCGCTCGGACTTTCGGCGAGCGCCCCGTGGACGACGTCCCGCGCGGCGGCGAGGTCGACGTCGGTGAAGACCGGCAACGTGCCCGGCTCGGCGAAGCGCCACCGCGCGTACCGCACCGCCCGCGCGAGGGCGCGCACCGCCCGTTCGGGCGAGGGGTAGGACGGCACCGAACCGCGCGGCGGGGCGTCGTCACCGATGCCGGCCAGCACGTCGGGGACGCCCTCGAAACCCAGGAACGTCGACAGCACGGGCTTGTCCGAACCCTCGGCGACCGAGCGGACCGCCTCGGCGACCTCGTCGCCGGCCCCCTGCAGCAGCGGAGGGACGAACACGACGGCGACGGCGTCCACGTCCGGGTCGTCGACCGCCGTCCGCAGCGCCTGCGCGAACGCGGCCGCCCCCGCCTCCACGCCGACGTCGTCGAGCCGGGTCAGCCGCAACCCCTCGGCGGCGCACGAGTTGGCGACGAGCACGCCGATCGCGGTCGAGTTGCCCACCACCGCCACCCGGTCGCCGCGGGGCAGCGGCTGGGTCGAGAGCAGCAGCGCGATGTCGAACATGCCGCTGACCGTCTCGACCCGGATGACGCCGGACGCCTCGATGAGCGCGCGGGTGCTGATCTCGGGCACCTCCATCGCGGTCGTCTGGGCGAGTCCGGCGACGGGCGCGGTGGCCGTGCCGCTCTTGACCAACACGATCGGCTTGGTCCGCCCGAGGCGACGCGTCAGCCGCGCGAACTTGCGCGGGTTGCCGAAGCTCTCCAGGTACATGAGGACGACGTCGGTGCGCTCGTCGGTCTCCCAGAACTGCAGCAGGTCGTTGCCCGAGACGTCGGCACGGTTGCCCGCGGACACGAAGGTGGAGACGCCCAGCCCGCGTCGCGCGGCCTCGCCGAGGATGGTGACGCCGAGCGCACCGGACTGCGAGAAGAAGCCGACCCGTCCCGGCAGCGGCGGCAGCGGCGCGAGGGACGCGTTGAGCCGCACGCCGGGCTCGGTGTTGACGACACCGAGGCAGTTCGGCCCCACCACGCGCATCCCGTGCGAGCGCGCGGACGCGACGAGCCGGCGCTGGGCCGAGCGGCCCGCGTCCCGCTCGTCGGGGTCGCTGCCACGCTCGCCGAAGCCGCCGGAGATCACGACGAGGCCGCGGACGCCACGCTGCGCGCACTCCTCCACCACTCCCGGCACCGAGGCGGCCGGCACCGCGACGACGGCGAGGTCGATCTCGTCCGGAACGTCCAGCACCGATGCGTAGGCGCGGACGCCGTGGACGTGCCGGGCATCGGGGTTGACCGGGTACAGCGGCGCGTCGGGGCTCATCCGCAGCAGGTTGCGGAACATCGCGTTGCCGAGCTTGCCGTCGTCGTTGCTCGCGCCGACCACCGCCACCGACCGCGGCCGCAGCAGTCGGGCGATCGAGCGGGCCTCCGCGCGCTGCTCCCGCTCGCGCATCACGCGCTCGGTGGTGGCCGTCTCGTCCACCGTGAACTCGAGCGTCACCTCGCCGTACTCGATGTGGCGCGTGGTCTCGTACCCGGCCTCGCGGAACACCCGGATCATGCCGGTGTTCTCGGCGAGGACCACGGCGATGAAGCGTCGGAGCCCGATCTCGCGCGCGGCGGCGGCGAGGTGTTCCAGCAGCACCGACCCGATGCCGCGGCCTTGGTGCGCGTCCGCGACGACGAAGGCGACCTCGGCGTCGTCGATGTCGGGGTAACGCTCGTAGCGCCCGACGGCGATGATCTCGCCGGCGAGCTCGGTCACGAACGCGACGCGGTCGCGGTGGTCGACGGTCACGAAGCGGCGCAGGTCGCGCTCGGGGATGCGCGGGTAGGCCGAGAAGTAGCGCAGGTAGCGCGTCCGCTGCGACAGCCCGGCGTGGAACGCGACGAGTGCGTCGGCGTCGGTGGGCCGGATCGGACGCAGGTGCACCGTCCCGCCGTCCGCCGCCACGACGTCGGCCTCCCAGTGCGCCGGCGGCTCCGGAGAGTCACTTTTGGCGGCTGAGCGCGGTATACCGCGCTCAGCCGCCAAAACCGGGTCGTCGGACGGGTCAGTCACGGGGATCGTCCGGGTCGAGACCGAGCAGCGGGAAGACCGCCCGCCGCGTCGCGCCGATGGCGCCGTCGAGCCAGCCCTCGCCGCCGGGCACCCAGGGGACGACCTCGGCGAGCGGCCCCTCCCCCATCCGGTCGGGCAGCGCGCCGGTCACCCCCCGCCCGCGCAGGTAGGACGTCCAGCCCGGCGGGACGGCGGCGTCGGCGGCGACGGCCGCGCCCGTGGCCTCGGCGAGCAGGTGCGTCCAGGTGCGGGGCACGCAGCGCAGGACGCCGTACCCGCCGCCGCCGAACGCCAGCCACTTCCCCCCGGCGACGTCGTGGGCCAGGGCGTGCATGCGCGCGATCGCCGCGCGCTGGCCGTCCACCGTCAGCTGCAGGTTGGCGAGCGGGTCCTCGTGGTGGGTGTCGCAGCCGCACTGCGACACGAGCACCTCGGGTCGGAAGGCCCGCACCGCACCCGGTACGACCGCGTCGAAGGCCCGCAGCCAGCCGGCGTCGGTCGTCCCCGGCGGCAGCGCCACGTTGACGGCCGTCCCCTCCGCGTCGCCGCGGCCGACGTCGCCGGGCAGCCCCGTCCCCGGGAACAGCGTGCGCGGGTCCTGGTGCAGGCTCACGGTGAGCACGCGCGGGTCGTCGTAGAAGGCGGCCTGCACGCCGTCGCCGTGATGGACGTCGATGTCGACGTACGCGACGCGTTCCGCCCCGGCCGCGAGGAGCTCGGTGATGGCGAGGACGGCGTCGTTGAAGATGCAGAATCCGGCGGCGTGACCGCGCATCGCGTGGTGCAGTCCGCCGGCGATGTTCACGGCGTGCTCGACCTCGCCGCCCCACACGAGATGCGCGGCCTGTGCCGAGCCCCCGGCGATCAGCGCCGACGCGTCGTACATGCCGGGGAAGACGGGGTCGTCGTCGGTGCCGAGCCCGAACCCCTGGTAGGACGGGTCGTCGCTCGCCGCCCGCACGGCGTCCAGGTACGCCGCGTCGTGGACGGTGAGCAGCTGCTCGGTCCCGGCCGCGCGGGGCGGGCTGACCTGCAACCGCTCGAGGACGCCGAGCTCACGGGCGAGGCGGACGGTGAGGTCGAGGCGCACCGGGCTCATCGGGTGGTCCCCGAAGTCGTAGGCCAGGTATCCCTCGTCCCAGATCGCTCCGGCGCGGCACTCCATACCCTCCGACCGTAGTGACGACGTCCGGGTACCGGTACTCAGGCATGCCGGCGCGCCCGTGACCAGGGTCGGAGCCGTGACCGCCACCGTCATCCGTGTCCTGGTCGCCGTGCAGGTCGTGCTCGGTGTCGTCGCGACGGCCCTCAGCGGGTTCGCCGTCGTGCTGTGGCTCGTCTGGTTCACCGGTGGCCGGTTCGACGGCGACGGCGTCGTGCTGGTGCTGCTCGGGGTGACGTCCGCGCTCGCCACCGTCGTCGTGGGCGGCGCGGGCCACCGCGCCGGTGCGGGCGATCGCGGCATGGTCGTCACCCTCGCCGTCGCCGAGCTGGTGCTCGGGCTGGGACTCGTGGCGCTGCTGACCGTGACCGGGATCAGCGGCGCCCTCGGCCCGCTGGGGCTGGTCCCGCTGCTCGACCTGCTCTGCTGCGTCGGCGTCCTCGTCGGGTGTGCGAGGGCGTTGCAGCAGGGCGCGGCCGAACTCGACGCCTAACGTGGGCCGGGTGTTGCGCCCCGACTACCCCATCGTCACCGAACGGCTGCTGCTGCGCCCGCTCGACCCGGTGGCCGACGTGGACGCCGTGCACGCCTACCAGTCGCTGCCCGACGCCGTCCGGTACGTGCCCTACGGCCCACGTAGCCGCGCGGACGTCGCCGAGAACCTGGCGTCGAGCCGGATCCGGTCGACGTTCGAGACGCCCGGGCACACGATCTCGTTGGCCGTGGTGCTGCGCGAGAGCGGGGCGCTGATCGGGGACGTCATGCTGGTCTGGAGCAGCGAGGTCCACCGCCGCGGCGAGATCGGCTACATCCTGCACCCCGACCACCACGGGCACGGGTACGTGACCGAGGCGTGCGAAGCGCTGCTGCACATCGCGTTCGAGCAGCTGGAGCTGCACCGCGTCGTCGCCCGCATCGACGAGCGGAACGCCGCGTCCGCCGCCGTGCTACGGCGGCTCGGCATGCGCGAGGAGGCCCGGCTCGTCGAGAACGAGTGGTTCAAGGGCGAATGGACGACGGAGCTGGACTTCGCGGTGCTCGCGCGGGAGTGGCGCGAGCGGCGCGCCGCCGGTTGAGGCGGGTCAGGCCGGGTTGGGCTGCTTGCTGCCGTCGCGGGCGGGTCGGCCACCCACGGCGATCGACACGCTGTCGACGGGGGCGTCCGCCTCGGGCGAGTACGTCGCGTTGCGTCGGAAGGTGTCGACGAACTGCTGCAACCGCGGATCCGTGGCCGAGGTGAGCTTGAGCTGGTAGCCCCAGGACGTCACGACGATGGGCGCCTCCGGGGTGTCGTCGGGCCACGGCGACAGCAGGACGAAGCGGTTGGCCTGCGGCGTCCCGCCCGGGCCGCGATTGCCCTCGGCCAGCATCGACTGCCGGTCCACGAACGCCACGAGCCTGTCGAGCTGCGCCTGCGGCAGGCCCGGCTCGTAGGTGATCCACACGGCGCCGTGCTCGAGGTCGTGCACGGCGCGCTCGCTCGGCACCGGCTTGGTGTAGACGCCGGCGTTCACCCAGTGCGCACTATGCGGGCCACCCACCGGGGGCTGGACGCGGTACCGCACCGGCCCCTGCGCGTGCTGGTGCTCCAGCGTGCCGGTGCCCGCGGTCCCCGCCGCCGGATAGCCGGCGGTGTCGTAGGCGACGACGCCGGCGACGCCCGTGGTGTTCGTCACCGTGGCCACGGGACGCTGGATCGTGAGCGGCCCGGTGACCTTCTTCGGCATCACCTGGGCGCTGTCGTCGGCGGCCGCGCTGCCGCCGCCCCAGCTCAGTGCGGCGGCGGCGAGGACGGCGGTCAGCAGGGCGTATCCGACGTGGACCCGGCGGCGGACGGGACGAGAGGTAGGCACGTGCATTGCCTCGACGGTAGCGACTCGTCCGGATTTGTCACGGCGGCCGACACGCCGTCGGGACGCTATCCCTGGGCCGCCAGCGCCACCGGCTGCCACTCCCGCCACGTCGCGAGGCGGGACTCGTAGTCCTGCTCGGCGATGCCCAACGGCGCCTTGCCGAAGAAGGCGCGCAGCGGCGGCTCGTCGGCGTCGACGATCTGCAGGACCGCGACACCGCTGGCCGTCGGGTCGCCCGACTCCGCCGTGCGCGACCGGCGCTGCTCGGCCGCCTGCTCGCGGAACGTGTCGTAGGCCGGCAACGGCTGCGCGTGCCGGGCCGACGAGCCGCCCCAGTCGGTGGAGAAGCCGCCGGGCTCGATCAGGGTGACGTGGACGCCGAAGCCGGCGACCTCCTGCGCCAGCGACTGGCTGATGCCCTCGAGCGCCCACTTGGACGCGTGATAGGCACCCACGTTCGGGAACGCGCTGATGCCACCGATCGAGGACACCTGCAGGATGTGACCCGAACCCTGCGCGCGCAGGAAGGGCAGGGCCGCCTGCGTCACCCACACCGCGCCGAACAGGTTGGTCTCGAGCTGGTCGCGGAGCTCCGCCTCGCTCAGCTCTTCCACGAGGCCGAACTGGCCGTAGCCGGCGTTGTTGACGACGACGTCGAGGCGGCCGAAGTGCTCGTGCGCCTGCGCCACGGCGGCGAAGTCGGCGGCGCGGTCGGTGACGTCGAGCTGCAGCGGCAGCAGCCGGTCGCCGTAGCGGTCGGCCAGGTCGTCGAGGGTGCTCGTGTCGCGCGCGGTGGCGGCGACCGAGTCGCCACGGTCGAGAGCGGCGATCGTCCACTCGCGGCCGAAGCCGCGGGACGCGCCGGTGATGAACCAGGTCTTGGCAGTCATGCCGTGTGGGTACCCCGGCGACCGGCGCGCACGGCGCCCCTCGGCGGTGAGAAAGCAGACCGCGGGACGCGGAATAGCCCCGAACTCAGGCCGGCTGCCACCCCAGGGCCGGTCCGAGCCGGGTGGCGATGTCGGTCAGGATCTGCACGTAGTCGGCCTCCTCGAAGCTGAACGGCAGCGCGAACGCCACCTCGTCGACGAGCCGGAACCCGTCGTGGGCGTGCAGCTGCTCGGCGATCCGTTCGGCGGGCCCCACGAGGTCGGGCGCGAACAGCATCCGCGCGGGGCCCTGCGGCGCGGTCGTGCGCGGCAGCCGGGCGGCGGCGTACGCCTCGTACTTCGCCCGCTGCTCGGCCGACGCCGAGTCCGTCGGGACGACGACGAGACCCTGCGAGACGCGGGCGGCGGCGCCGGCCGGGTGGTGCTCGCGGAAGCGCCGGATCTGCGCGGCCTGGATGGGCGCGAAGTCGGCACCGGCCGGCTCGCCGTCACCCTCGGCCTTGACCACGCTGCTCGTCAGCAGGTTCAGGCCGTGCTCGCCGGCCCACTGCGCCGAGCGCAGGCTGCCGCCGCCGTACCAGAGCCGGCCGGCCAGGCCCGGCGAGTGCGGCTCGACGCGGTCGGACCACGCCTCGATGCCCTCGACGCCGGCGAAGGACGCGGCCGGCTCACCACGCACGTGGGCGAGCAGCCGCTCGACCCGGGTGTAGCCGAAGTCCTCGGCGTCGGCGGTGTCCGGGTACAGCGCGCCGCGGACGTCCTGCCAGTGCATCGGCGGTCCCACGCTGATGCCCGGGTTGATCCGGCCGCCCGAGAGCACGTCGAGGGTGCCGAGGTCCTCGGCCAGCCGCAACGGGTTCTCCCAGCCCAGCGGCGTCACCGCCGTCCCCAGCTCGATGCGGGTGGTGCGCTGCGTCAGCGCACCGAGCACCGCGACGGGCGAGGAGATGCCGTACTGCAGGTGCCGGTGGCGCAGCCAGGCCGAGTCGAAGCCGAGCTGCTCGCCCAGCTCGACCATGCGCAGCGTGGACTCGTGCCCCGGTCGCGGGTCGGCGCCGTCGAACAGGCCGATGGTGAGGAAGCCGAGCCGCCGCAGCGGGGCGTCCGGTGCGGGCATGCGGGTCGTCCTCCTCGGATCCGGGTCAGCCGAGCGTCGCGGTGGCGCCGCGGAGCTCGGCGAGGGCGGCGAGCGCGTGCTGTGCGAGCAACGTATCGTCCCGCTCCCCCTCGGACCACGCCGCGTAACCGCGCTTGAAGGCCAACACGCCGAGCTCGGCGGCGAGCTGGGCCGTCGGGTCGGGGACGCCGCGCGCGAGCAGCGCCGTGGTCATCGCGGCGGCGAGACCGACGCTCTTGAGCGCGTCGCGTTCCTGCAGCTCGGTGCTGGCCGCCACGGCCGCCTTCAGTCGGGGCCCGAGATCGCGGTTCAGCGGACCCATCGCGCTCGACGCGCGTTCGAGACCGCCGGCGACCGCGTCGAGCGGACCGGCGGTCGCCGGCGCGTCGGCGATGCCCTCGGCGAGCAGCGTGCTCAACGTCCCCTGGCCGGCGACCAGGACCTCGCGCTTGTCGGCGAAGTGGCGGAAGAACGTGCTCTTGGTGACGCCGGCCCGTTCCGCGATCTGCGCCACCGTGGTGTCGTCGTAGCCCTGCTCGGTGAACAGGTCGACCGCGGCGATCACGAGTCGCTCGGTCGCCCCCGGCTGCCATCGGGCCATGCCGCCATCCTAGTGACGGGACCGTTGTCCCATCACCCTGCTACGGTGACGGGACAACTGTCCCATCACTCCCGGAGAGCGACATGCACGTCTTCGTCACCGGCGGCACCGGCACCATCGGCTCGGCCGTCGTCGCCGAACTGCTCACCCACGACCACACCGTCCTCGCCCTGGCCCGCTCGGAGCGGTCCGCACGTGCGCTGACCGACGCCGGCGCGCAGGTGCTGCGCGGAGGGCTGGCCGACCTCGACGTCCTGCGCGCCGGCGCCGAGCAGTCCGACGGCGTGGTCAGCCTGGCCTTCGACCACGGCGACCCGGACACGCTCGCCGACTCGATCGCGCAGGAGAGCGCCGCGACGGCCGTGCTGGGGGCGGCGTTCGTCGGCAGCGACCGGCCCCTCGTCACGGTGTCGGGGACGCCGTGGGTGGCCGGCCGCGTCGCGACGGAGGCCGATCCGCTGCCGGCCGATGGACCGGTGGCCGGCCGCGCGCGTTCGGTCGAGGCGCTGCTGGCGCTGGCCACGCAGGGCGTCCGCAGCTGCGCCGTCCGCATGCCGCGCACCGTGCACGACGAGGGCAACGGCGGCTTCGCCGGGCTGCTGGCCCAGGCGGCGCGCCGCATCGGCGTGGCCGGCTACCCGGGGGACGGCACGCAGCGGTGGCCGGCCGTCCACGCGCTCGACGCGGCCGTGCTGTTCCGGCTGGTGCTCGAGTCCGCGCCCGCCGGGTCGTCCTGGCACGCGGTCGCCGACGAGGGCGACGCGGTGCGCGACATCGCGACGGTCATCGGCCGACGACTGGGCCTGCCCGTCGAGGCGGTGCCGGCGGAGACCTTCGGCCCGTTCGGCCCGATCTTCGCGATGGACCAGCCGGCCTCCAGCGCGCACACCCGCGACGCCCTCGGCTGGCGGCCGACCCACCCGAGCCTGCTGGCCGACCTCGAGAACCTGCAGCCCTGATCGCGGCCGCGGGCCGACCGGTCAGGCCAGCGCGGCGGTGAGGTCGGCCAGCAGGTCGCCGGCGTCCTCGATGCCGACCGAGAGCCGCACGAGGTCGTTGGGGACCTCCAGTGGCGACCCGGCGACGCTCGCGTGGGTCATGCGGCCCGGGTGCTCGATCAGGGACTCCACCCCACCCAGGGACTCCCCGAGGGTGAAGACCTCGACGAGGCCGCAGACCTTCAGGGCGGCCTCCTCGCCGCCGCGCAGGCGGAACGAGACCATGCCGCCGAAGCCGCTCATCTGGCGGGCCGCGACCTCGTGGTTGGGGTGCGACGGCAGGCCCGGGTAGAGCACCTGCGCGACGGCGGGATGCTCGCCGAGGAACTCGACGACCCGTTCGGCGTTCGCGCAGTGACGGTCCATGCGCACGCCCAGGGTCTTGATGCCGCGCAGCACCAGCCACGAGTCGAACGGCCCCGCGACCGCACCCATGGCGTTCTGGTGGAACGTCAGCTGCTCGCCGAGCTCGGCGTCGGCGACCACGAGCGCGCCGCCGACGACGTCGGAGTGCCCGCCCAGGTACTTCGTCGTCGAGTGCACGACGACGTCGGCGCCGAGGGCCAACGGCTGCTGCAGGTACGGCGAGGCGAAGGTGTTGTCGACGACGAGGCGCGCACCCGCCTCGTGCGCGATCCCGGCCAGTGCGGCGATGTCGGCCACGCCGAGCAGCGGGTTGGTCGGCGTCTCGCACCAGATGATCCTGGTCTCGGGACGTACGGCGGCGCGGACCGCGTCCAGGTCGCCGAGCGGGACGGGCGTGAAGTCCAGACCCCAGTTTGCGCAGACTCGCGCAATCAGCCGATAGGTGCCGCCGTACGCGTCACCGGGCAGGATGACGTGGTCGCCGGGGCGGCACACCGCGCGCAGCAGCGTGTCCTCGGCGGCGAGCCCGCTCGCGAAGGCCAGCCCACGTTCGCCGTTCTCGATCGCGGCCAGCGACCGTTCCAGCGCAGTGCGCGTGGGGTTGGCGCTGCGGCTGTACTCGTAGCCCTCGCGCAGCCCGCCGACGCCGTCCTGCTTGTAGGTCGACGTCGCATAGATGGGGACGACCACCGCCCCCGTGCGAGGGTCCGGTTCCTGGCCGGCGTGGATGGCTCGTGTGTCGAATCCGGTCACCTGGTGCACGCTACTGCGCCGGGTGACCGGCGGTGCGCCCGCAACAGTTCCGACGGCTCGCCGCGTCGTACGGCGCATGGGACGACACCGACAGCGGTCATGTCGCGCACTCGCGGTGGCGGGCGCGCTCTGCGCCGTCGCCACCTGCTCCTTCGGCGCGGGGGTGGTGGTGGCGCGGGCGCAGGGCGAGGCGGTCACGCAGCAGCGACCGGCGGCACCGGCCGCCGCGACCGGAACGACCCGGACGGCCGACCCGACCACCCCCTCGTCGCACCCACCGGCCGCGGCGACGACCCGCAGCGACGGCCGCGGAGCGGCGACACGCTCGGTCCTCGACACCACGCTCGCCGCGGCCGCGCCGGGCACGCTGTCGGTCGCCGCCGTCGACACCGAGACCGGCACGCGCTATCGCGGCGGCGACCGCGACGGTCACTGGCTGGCCAGCGTCTACAAGCTGCTCGTGCTCGAGGCGCTGCTGCTGCGCCACCAGGACGCCGGGACGGCACCGACCGCGGACGAGGCCGAGGCGGCGCGGGCGATGATCGAGCACAGCGACAACCGCGCCGGATACCGGCTCTACACGCGCGTCGGCGGGGCCGGTGCACTGGCCGACACCGCACGGCGGATCGGGCTGACCGACCTCGGCACCGGCCGCAGCGACCCGGCCTTCACCCGCACCGGCGCCGCGGGCTGCGTGCGGGCGCTGCGCGCGCTGACGCGGCCGGGCGAGCTCAGCGCGCCGTCGCGCCGCTTCGCCCTCGACCTGCTGCACGCCGTCGCGACCGACCAGCGGTGGGGTGTCGGCGCGGCGGCCGACGGCGACGACTTCGCCAACAAGAACGGCTGGCTGTCCGTCGACGACGGCAACGGCTCCGGTGAGGACGACGGTGGCCGCTGGATCGTGAACAGCGTCGGCATCGTGCCCGCGGGCGGCCACCAGGTCGTCGTCGCCGTCCTCACGCAGCACCAGCCGTCCTACGCGGGCGGTGTCGCGCTCGTCCGGCGCCTGGCCCGGCTGGCGGTGGCGGCCGCCCGTTACCCGACGCCGGCGAGATGACCGAGCAGGTCCTGGCGCGTGATCACGCCGGCCGGCTTGCCGTCGACGTGCACGAGCAGG
The DNA here is from genome assembly GCF_900129455.1 of Jatrophihabitans endophyticus. NCBI lineage: Bacteria > Bacillati > Actinomycetota > Actinomycetes > Jatrophihabitantales > Jatrophihabitantaceae > Jatrophihabitans > Jatrophihabitans endophyticus. Next base: position 39,070 of record NZ_FQVU01000006.1, on the reverse strand, counting down.
GCGTCCGCCGTCCCGAGCGCCGCGACCGCCTGCGAGACGGACTCGCCGGAACCGATGATCGGCAACGGATCGGACATGTGCGGCTCGACGGAGTCGGCCAGCGACGCCGACCCGGCGAAGAGCGCCTCGAGCAGGTTGCGCTCCGAGACCGACCCGACGACCTCGCCGGCCGTGACCGGCGGCTCGGCCCGCACGATCGGCATCTGCGAGACGCCGTACTCGCGCAGGATGTCGATCGCGTCGCGGACGGTCTCATTCGGGTGCCCGTGCACGAGCGACGGCGTGTCGCCGGACTTCGCGCGCAGCACGTCGCCGATGGTCTCCTCGCCCGGCGTGTCCACGAAGCCGTAGTCGCTGAGCCACGTGTCGTTGAAGATCTTGGACAGGTAGCCGCGACCGCCGTCGGGCAGCAGCACGACGACGACGTCGTCCGGACCGGCGTGCTTCGCGACCTCGGCCGCGGCCACGACGGCCATGCCGCAGGAGCCGCCGACGAGCAGCCCCTCCTCACGGGCGAGGCGCCGCGTCATCGCGAAGGAGTCGGCGTCGCTGACCGCGACGATGCGATCGCAGATCGTGCGGTCGTAGGTGTCGGGCCAGAAGTCCTCGCCCACGCCCTCGACGAGGTACGGCCGCCCGGTGCCGCCGCTGTAGACCGACCCCTCGGGGTCCGCGCCGATGATCTGGACGCGACCGCCGGAGACCTCCTTGAGGTAGCGGCCGGTGCCGCTGATGGTGCCGCCGGTGCCGACGCCGGCGACGAAGTGCGTGATGCGCCCGTCGGTCTGCTCCCACAGCTCGGGCCCGGTGGTCTCGTAGTGCGAGCGCGGGTTGTTGACGTTGGCGTACTGGTTGGGCTTCCAGCCGCCCGGCGTCTCGCGGGCGAGCCGGTCGGACACCGAGTAGTACGAACGCGGGTCGGCGGGGTCGACGGCCGTGGGGCAGACGACGACCTCGGCGCCGTAGGCGCGCAGCGCGTCCACCTTGTCGCCGCTGACCTTGTCGGGGCACACGAAGACGCAGTGGTAGCCGCGCTGCTGCGCGACGATGGCCAGCCCGATGCCGGTGTTGCCCGACGTCGGCTCGACGATCGTCCCGCCCGGACGCAGCTCGCCGGACTGCTCGGCGGCGTCGATCATCCGGACCGCGATGCGGTCCTTGACCGAGCCGCCCGGGTTGAAGTACTCGACCTTGGCCAGGACCAGGGGGCCGGGGTCGGCCGTTCCGGCGGTGTGTCGCAGGCGGACCAGCGGGGTGTTGCCGATCAGCTCCACGAGCGAGTCGCTGTAGCGCATGGCGCACACGCTAGCGCCCCGCCGATCCCGGGCGGACCGGTCACGAGGAGCGATGTCGACGTCGCGATGTCCTAGCCTCGCGGTGTGAGGGGAACACGCCGGGCGCGCCACATCGCCCTCTGGGGCGGCGGCGCCCTCGGGGTGCTGGCAGCCGGCGGCAGCGGTGCCCTCGCCGGCGTGCTGTTCGCCGAGACGAAGCTCGCCCGACGCCGCATCCCGCAGGCGACGACCGACCCACCGGTCTCGCACGACACCACCTGGGCGGCGGCGGGGGTGAGCCGGACACGTACCCCGATCCGGCTGGCCTGGATGGGCGATTCGACGGCCGCGGGCTACGGCGTCGTCCACGATCGCGAGACACCGGCGGCGCAGCTGGCGATCGGCATCTCCGAGGCCGCACGGCGGCCGGTCCACGTCACCAACGTGGCCGTCGTCGGCGCGACGTCGGCGAACCTGCCCGACCAGCTCGCCCGGCTGCGTGCGCTGGGCCGGCACCGTCCCGAGCTGACGGTGATCATGATCGGCGCGAACGACGTCACCGCCCGCAGCGCACCCGCCGTCGCCGTGCCCCACCTGGAGGACACCGTCCGCGCGCTGGTCGACGGCGGGGTCGAGGTCGTCGTCGGCACCTGCCCCGACCTCGGCACGATCCGGCCGATCTCGCAGCCGCTGCGCGCGTACGCGCGCCGACTCTCGCGTCGAATGGCCCGCGAGCAGACGGTCGCCGTCGTGCGGGCAGGCGGACGGACCGTCTCGCTCGGCGACCTGCTCGGCCCGCTGTTCATGACGCGACTCGAGCTGTTCAGCGAGGACCGCTTCCACCCCTCGGCCGCGGGGTACGCCGAGGCCGCGGCCGCGATGCTGCCGTCCGCGCTGGACGCGCTCGGGTTGCGGACGCGAGCCCGGTCCGCCTCGGCGTTCACGACGCGGCGCGTCAAGCCGGTCGCCCGGGCGGCCGCGCAGGCGGCGGCGCACCCCGGCACCGAGGTCGTCGGGGCCGAGCGGTTCGGCAGGGCCGAGAACCGACGCGGGCCGCTGGCCCGGCTACGACGCCGACTGCCGCGCCGGCGCAGCCTGCCGCCGACGTCGCCCGACGGGGCCGTTCCCGTCCGCTGACCCACCGGTGGCACCATCGGATGCGGACCGCTGTTCGCGCGTGAAGGAGCCCCGATGCCCGAAGCCGTCATCGTCTCGACCGCCCGCTCGCCGATCGGCCGCGCCGGGAAGGGGTCGCTCGTCGGCATACGGCCCGACGACCTCGCCGCGCAGATGGTGCGCGCCGCCCTCGACAAGGTGCCCGAGCTCGATCCCCGCGAGCTCGACGACCTGATGATGGGCTGCGGCCAGCCCGGCGGCGAGTCCGGCTTCAACATCGGACGCACCGTCGCCGTGCAGCTCGGCTACGACTTCCTGCCGGGCACGACCGTCAACCGATACTGCTCGTCGTCGCTGCAGACCACGCGCATGGCCTTCCACGCCATCAAGGCCGGCGAGGGCGACGCCTTCGTCTCGGCCGGCGTCGAGACCGTCTCGCGCTTCGGCAACGGCAGCAGCGACGGGTGGCCGAACTCCCGCAACGAACGCTTCGACGAGGCGATGGCCCGCACCGCCAAGGCGGCGGAGTCCGGCGCGAGCGAGTGGCACGACCCGCGCGAGGACGATCACCTGCCCGACGTCTACATCGCCATGGGGCAGACGGCCGAGAACGTTGCCCTGCACACCGGCATCAGCCGGGAGGACATGGACCACTTCGGCGTCCGGTCGCAGAACCTCGCCGAGCAGGCTCTCGCGTCCGGCTTCTGGGCGCGCGACATCACGCCGGTGACGCTGCCCGACGGCACCGTCGTCGAGAAGGACGACGGGCCGCGCGCGGGCGTCACCTACGAGGCCGTGTCGCAGCTCAAGCCGGTGTTCCGCCCCGACGGCTCGGTGACCGCCGGCAACTGCTGCGCGCTGAACGACGGCGCCGCGGCCGTCGTCGTCATGAGTGACGAGAAGGCCCGCGCGCTCGGGCTCACCCCGCTCGCCCGCATCGTCGCGACCGGCGTGTCGGGTCTGTCGCCGGAGATCATGGGCCTCGGTCCGATCGAGGCGTCGACGCGCGCCCTGGCCAACGCCGGCATGGGCATCGCCGACATCGACCTGGTCGAGATCAACGAGGCCTTTGCCGTGCAGGTCCTCGGCTCGCAGCGCGAGCTGGGCATCGACATCGACCGGCTGAACGTCAACGGCGGCGCCATCGCGGTGGGGCACCCCTTCGGGATGACCGGCGCCCGCATCACGTCGACGCTGATCAACTCGCTGCGGTTCCACGACAAGCAGTTCGGCCTGGAGACCATGTGCGTCGGCGGCGGCCAGGGCATGGCGATGGTCCTCGAACGGCTCTCCTGAGCGCGGTGGCCGCAGACGCGAACGCCGCCGGCCTGCGCGGGGCAGACCGGCGGCGCCGGGAGACGGGGGTGCGTCAGTCGCGGGCGTACCCGAGCAGGCGCAGGATCTCGATGTAGAGCCACACCAGCGTGACGGTGAGGCCGAAGGCCGCGAGCCACGCCATCTTCTGCGGCGCGCCCTGCCGGATACCCCGCTCGATCATGTCGAAGTCCAAGACCAGGTTGAAGGCCGCGATCACGATGCACAGCAGGCTGAAGCCGATGGCCATCGGACCGCCGGAGCGCAGGCCGAGGCCGTCGTCGGTGAACAGGTAGGCGACGAGGTTCACGACCATGAGTCCGAAGACCCCGATCGTGGCGCCGACCACGACACGGGTGAAGCGCGGCGTCACCCGGATCGCACCGATCTTGTAGACGAACAGCATCCCGCCGGCGACCATCGCGGTGCCGACGACCGCCTGGATGACGATGCCGGGCTTCCACTGCTCGAACGCGTGGCTGACCGCGCCCAGGAAGACGCCCTCGAACGCCGCGTAGATCAGCGCCGTCGCCGCGTTCACCCGCTGGGTGAAGGCGAGGAACATGCCCAGGCCCGCGCCGGCCAGCGCGCCGATGAGCAGCGCCGGGAGGAAGAGTCGATCGGGCACCGCGACCCAGGTGATGGCGCCGACGGCGAACACCGTCGCGAGCATCGCGGCGGTGCGCTGCACCACGGAGTCCAGCGTCATGTACCCGCCACCCTGGCGGGGACCGGCGTACGCGGGCTGGTCGTACATGCCCTGCAGCTCGGTGGCGCTGGGCGCGGGATAACCGCCGTTGCCCATGCGACCGAAGTTGTTGATCACCGGGTTGGACACCGCGGCCGACCTCCTCGATTGGTGACGACGACGGGTGCGAACACCGTCATCCGTTCAACGCAGCTTAGACAGCGGGCGTTCCCGGCCGGCCCGCCCCGCACAACCCCACAGGCCCCGTACAGGTTGCGCCCCGGGCCGACGGGCGCCGCCGGCCTGTGCCGCCGCCCACTGCCGATTGCGTCGTCCGCCTCGACCGGTAGATTTACCTGGAACTACGTGTACCAGTGACTTTCCGACCTGGGGGTTGTCAGGTATGTCTGGCCGTAACCGACGGGGCCGCGACGTGATGGGCGTCGGGCTCGCCGCCCTGAACCGGCTCGCCGGCGTCTCCGTCATCGACAGGCTCGGCCTGCGCAGGCAGACGGAGAAGGCCGTCTACGAGGCGAGCCGCGCGGGCTTTCGCACCGTGGCCGCGGCGAACCGGACGTTCGCGAAGGCACCGGGCCGCGGCGCGGGCAAGCGGCCGAGCACCGCGACCGGCAGCGGGCTGTTCGACCTGACGCCCACCGACGAGCAGAAGATGTTCGTCGAGGCGACGAGCGAGTTCGCCGCCGAGCAGCTGCGCCCGGTCGCCGCCGACGCCGACGCCGAGTGCGCGGCACCCGACACCGTGCTCAAGCGCTCCGTCACCGAGCTCGGGCTCGCCCAGCTCACCGTGCCCGAGTCGCTCGGCGGCATGGCGAGCGAGCGCTCGGTCACGACCGGCGCGCTGGTCGCCGAGGCCCTCGCCCACGGCGACATGGGCCTGGCCGTCGCCTGCCTGGCGCCGGCCGCGGTCGCGAACGCGCTGGTGCTGTGGGGTGACGAGTCGCAGCAGCAGACCTACCTGCCCGCCTTCGTCGGCGACGACGTCCCCGCCGCCGCGCTGTGCGTGCTCGAACCGCGCCCGCTCTTCGACCCCTTCGACCTGCGGACCACCGCCCGCGAGACACCGGACGGCTACGTGCTCGACGGCGTGAAGTCCCTGGTGCCGCGGGCCGCGAGCGCCGAGCTCTTCGTCGTCGCGGCGGCGCTCGAGGGCACGCCGGCGCTGTTCGTCCTCGAGTCGGGGACGACGGGCATCACCGTCGAGTCCGAGCCGGCGATGGGGTTGCGGGCCGCCGCGACCAGCCGCGTCCTGCTCGACGGGGTGACGGTCCCGAAGGCAGCGCTGCTGGGGGCGGCGGCCGCCGACGTCTACGCCGACTGCATCCGGCTCTCGCGCATCGGGTGGGCGTCGCTCGCCTGCGGCACGGGCAAGGCGGTCCTCGACTACGTGATCCCCTACGTCAACGAACGCAAGGCCTTCGGCGAGCCGATCAGCAACCGGCAGGCGGTCGCGTTCATGGTCGCCAACATCGGCATCGAGCTCGAGGGCGCGCGACTCACCACGCTGCGCGCCGCGGCCCGCGCCGAGCAGGGCAGGAGCTTCGCCCGCGAGGCCGCCCTGGCGCGCCGGCTCACCGCCGAGTACGGCATGCAGATCGGGTCGAACGGCGTCCAGCTGCTGGGCGGTCACGGCTACGTCAAGGAACATCCGGTGGAGCGCTGGTACCGCGACCTGCGTGCCGCCGCGGTCATGGAAGGTGCGGTGCTGGTCTGATGGCCATCAGTCTCGAGACGCCGAAGAAGTTCGCGCAGATCGTCAACCAGGCCCACCAGGTCTCGACCGAGATCTTCCGGCCGATCTCGCGCAAGTACGACCAGGCCGAGCACGAGTACCCCAAGGAGCTCGACACGCTCGCCGCGCTCATCGACGGCATGAACGACGGCGGCGAGGGCGGCACGGGGGCGCGAGGTGTGCGCCGCGACGAGGCGAAGGACAAGCCGGGCAACAAGAACGGCAGCAACATGTCCTCGGTGCTGTCGATCATGGAGGCGTGCTGGGGCGACGTCGCCCTCGTGCTGTCGATGCCGCGCCAGGGGCTCGGCGACGCGGCGATCGCGTCGGTGGCCAACGACGAGCAGCTGCAGCGTTTCGGCGGGTTGTGGGCCTCCATGGCCATCACCGAGCCCGGCTTCGGGTCCGACTCGTCGGCCGTCTCGACGACCGCGGTGCGCGACGGCGACGACTACGTCATCAACGGCGAGAAGATCTACGTGACCGCGGGGGGCCGTTCCAACGCCGTCGTCGTGTGGGCCACGCTGGACAAGAGCAAGGGCCGCGCGGCCATCAAGTCGTTCGTCGTCCCGAAGGACACGCCCGGCTGCCGCGTCGAGCGGCTCGAGCACAAGCTCGGCATCCGCGCGTCCGACACCGCGACGATCATCTTCGAGGACTGCCGCGTCCCGAAGGAGAACATGCTCGGCGACCCGGACGTCAACGACGACACCGGACAGGGCTTCGCCGGCGCGATGCAGACCTTCGACAACACCCGCCCGCTGGTCGCCGGGATGGCGGTCGGCTGCGCGCGGGCGGCGCTGGACGAGATCGAGGACCTGCTGCGCGAGGCCGGCGTCGAGGTCGACTACGACCGACCGTCCTACGCGCAGCCCGCGGCCGCGGCCGCGTACCTGCAGCTGGAGGCCGACTGGGAGGCCGCCTACCTGTTGACGCTCGAGTCGACGTGGATGGCCGACAACCGCAAGGCCAACTCGCTGCAGGCCTCGATGGCCAAGGCCAAGGCCGGCCGCGTCGGCGTCGAGATCACGACGAAGTGCGTCGAGCTCGCAGGGTCGCTGGGCTACAGCGAGAACTCGCTGCTGGAGAAGTGGGCGCGCGACTCGAAGATCCTCGACATCTTCGAGGGGACGCAGCAGATCCAGCAGCTCATCATCGCGCGACGCCTGCTGGGCAAGAGCTCCGGCGAGCTCAAGTGACGTCCGCCGCCGCCGGGGCGAGCACGGCTCCCAGGTAGGCGAGGACGGACTCCCGCAGCCCCGCGACGTCGTCGCCGGTCGCGATCGCCTTGAGGTACTCGCCCAGGGTGGCGCCGATCGTGGCGCCGCGGACGGCGATCATCGGATGGTCGACCGGCAGCCCGACGCGCGCGGCGATCGCGGCGGCGCCGAGCTCGGCGGACTCGGTGAGGTGCGCACTGCCGAGGGCGCCGAGCCCGGGGTTCGTCCGGTACATCGCGAGCGCGAGCCGGGCCAGCTCGGGGTCCAGCGAATCGGTGACGGCGACGAGCCACTGGTCGAGCAGGTCGAGCAGGTCGGCGTCCGGCCGGCTGCGGAAGGACGCGGTCAGCCGGGTCGCGAGGTCGTCGGCGAACGCGGTCGCGAGCTCCAGCTTGCTCGGGAAGTAGCCCGACACCGTGCGCGGCGCGACCTCGGCCGCCTCCGCGACGTCGGCGACGGTGGTCTCGTCGTAGCCGCGCTCGGCGAACAGCCGCATCGCGGTGCGCTGGATCAGATCGCGACGTCGCGCCTTGGACCGTGCGCGCAGCCCGCCGCCCGTGACGGCACCATCGGACGGGTCGGACACTGCGCGACCCTAACACGTGCGGCAATTTTGCATCCGACGGCAATGATGCTTACCGTGGCAGTCGTCCCCCTGCCGCCGGCCATCGGCGTGCCGCCCGCAAGCCCAAGGAGCCCCGCGTGTCCGTCCGCCTCTACCGCCTCGCGCGCTGGTGCTTCCGCCGTCGCTGGATCGTGCTCGGGGGCTGGCTCGCCGCGGTCGTCGCGGTGGTGGCGCTCGCGCAGCTCTCCGGCGGCAAGACGACCAACACCTTCACCATCCCCGGCACCGAGGCGCAGCAGGTGGTCTCGGTGCTGCAGCACAAGCTGCCGGCGGCCTCCGGCGCCACGACGCAGGTCGTCTTCGCACGCGAGGACGGCGACATCACCGACACCGCCGACCAGGCGGTCGTCGCCCGGACGGTCCAGCAGCTCGGCCGGGTGCCGCAGGTGACCACCGTGACCGACCCGTTCCGGACCCACTCGGTGTCGCCGGACAAGTTGCTGGCCCTGGCCACGGTCTACTACGACTCGGCGCCGGGCGACGTGAAGACCGGCACGCTCGACCGGCTCGACCCCGCCGTCGCGGCGGCACGCGACGCCGGCCTGCGCGTCGAGTTCACCGGCACCGTCTACCCGCAACCGACCGAGGCTGCGAGCCCCGAGGCCATCGGCATCGTCGTCGCCCTCGTCATCCTCGTCCTGACGTTCGGCTCGCTCGTCGCCGGCGGGCTGCCGATCGTCACCGCGCTGTTCGGTGTCGTCATCTCGCTCATGGGCTTCACCGCCCTCGCCGCGCTCGTCGACATCGCCACCGCCGCGACGTCGGTGGGGACGATGCTCGGCATCTCGTGCGGCATCGACTACGCACTGTTCATCCTGTCGCGGCACCGCAACCACGTCCTGCACGGCCACGACCCGCAGGAGGCCGCGGGGCGTGCCGCGGGAACGGCCGGCAGCTCGGTCGTCTTCGCCGGCCTGTCGGTCGTCATCGCCCTGTGCGGCCTCGCCGTGGTCGGCATCCCGTTCCTCACGACGATGGGCCTGGCCGCGGCCGGTGCGGTGCTCGTGGCCCTGCTCATCGCGCTCACGCTGCTGCCGGCCGCGCTCGGCTTCGCGGGCTCGCGGGTCGCCCGCTTCTCGCGCCTGCCGCTGCTGCGCCGGGCCGGCCCGGCGACCCGGACGGCCGTCACCCGCCCCGAGGACCTGCGCGGGACGCGCTACGCGGCGTGGGTCGTGCGGCACCGGGTGCCCGTCCTGCTGGTCGGCGTCATCGCGCTGGGCGCCCTCGCCATTCCGGTGACGAGCATGGAGCTGGGGCTGCCCGGCGCCGGGTCGCGCACCACCGACGACACGTCGCGCCGGGCCTACGACCTCACCACGGAGCACTTCGGCCCCGGCTACAACGGCACGCTCACCGTCGTCGCCCAGGGTGTGCGCGACGCTGCGCAGGTGGCACCGGTCGCCACCGAGCTCGGCCGCGAGGACGGCGTCGCGTCGGCGACGGTCTCGACCGTCGCCAACGGCATCGCCCTCATCAGCGTCGTCCCCACGACCGGCCCCAACGACCAGGCGACCACCGACCTCGTCCATCGCATCCGTGACGACCGCACCCGCATCGAAGGGGCGACGGGCACGCACGTCCTCGTCGGCGGCGCCACCGCCACCGACATCGACGTCTCGGGCAAGCTCGGCGCCGCCCTGCCGGTGTTCCTCGTCGTCGTCGCCGGCCTGGCGTTCGTCCTGCTCACGTTCGCGTTCCGCACCGTCCTCGTGCCCCTCAAGTCCATCGTGGGCTTCCTGCTCTCGGTGGGGGCCGCGTTCGGGGCCGAGGTCGCGGTCTTCCAGTGGGGCTGGCTGAAGGGCGTCTTCGGGGTGGAGCCGAGCCAGACCCTGAGCTTCCTGCCGATCATCCTGCTGGCCATCATCTTCGGGCTCTCGAGCGACTACGAGGTCTTCGTGGTGTCACGCATCAAGGAGCACTTCACCAAGCACGGCGACGCCCGTCAGGCCGTCGTGCTCGGCACGGGGCAGTCGGCGCGGGTGGTCACCGCCGCGGCACTGATCATGGCGGCGGTGTTCGCGTCGTTCCTGCTCGGCCACGACCCGATCATCAAGTCCATCGGCTTCAGCTTCGCCGTCGGCGTGCTCGTCGACGCGTTCGTCGTCCGGTTGACCCTCGTCCCCGCGGTGATGGCGATCGTCGGCGAACGGATCTGGCACCACCCGGCGTGGTTCGGCCGCCTCGTCCCCGACCCCGACATCGAGGGCGAGCGGCTCGACGCCGCGCTGGCCCGGGAGGCCGCTCAGGGCGAGCGCAGCGCCGAGACCACGGCGGCGACCTCCGGCGTCGGCCGGCCCGGCTGACAAACGACGACGAGACGTCGTACCTCGGGCGGCGCGTCGGCCACGCGGACCAGGTCGACGCCCCCGGGTAGCAGCGGCGCGACGTCAGGGGTCACCGTCGTGACGCCGCAGCCGGCGGCGACGAGCTGGAGCTTGGTCAACCAGTCCCGCGCGGCGTGCGCGACGCGGGGCCGGCCCGGCAGACCGGGCCAGACCCCGAGCAGCGGCTCGGCTGCCGTGCCCGGGCTCGCGATCCAGTCGGCGGTGGCGAGCTCCGCCACGCCGACCTCGCCGCGGCCGGCGTAGCGACTGTCCGACGGCACGGCGACCACGAGCTCGACGTCGCCGATGCGCTCGGTGACGAGCCGCGGCGACTCGGCGTCGGGCGCGCGGAACGGCGGTCGCGCCGTGACGACGGCGAGGTCGAGGGTGCCGGCGCGCAGCGAGCGAACCAGCGCCGGGGTGGTTCCCTCCCGCGTCGTCACCCTGATGTCGGGGTGACGACGCCGCAGCGACGCCAGGGCGGCGGGCAGCAGCGCGAACCCGGCGCTGACGAACGCACCCAGGTGCACCGACCGCTCGCGCGCCCCGGTCAGCTCGCGTCCGGCGGCGGCGAGCTCGTCCAGCACCACGCGGGCATGACGCGCCACGATCACCCCCTCGGCGGTCAGTCGGGAACCTCCCCTGCCCCGGTCGAAGAGGGTGACACCCGCTTCGCGTTCGAGCACCGCCACCTGGCGCGACACCGCCGACTGCGTGTAGCCGAGGCGACCGGCGGCAGCGGTGAACGAGCCCTGTTCGACAACAGCGAGCAGCACCCGCAGGCCGGTCATCGAGAGATCCATGATGAAACATGATGACTTAGATGCTCGACAGTCGTTGGACGCATGTCCGCGCGGTTCCTACCGTCGATGGAACAAGCAGCCATGAGCGGAGGAAATCGTGCGAGCAGCGGTGCTGACGGAGTTCGGACAGCCACTGGCGGTGCGGGAGGTGCCGGACCCGAGCGCGGGCGGTGGCGAGGTGCTGGTCGAGGTCATGGCGGCGGGTGTCCTGCCCTATTCGGCCGAGGTCTTCGGTGGGGCGCGCAGCTACCCGCTCGAACCGCCGGTGATCCCCGGCGTCGGCGCGGTGGCCCGAGTGCTGCGGACTGGCCCCGACGCCACCTCGCTGCGGGCGGGCGACGTCGTGTGGTGCGACCCGACCGTCCGATCGCGTGACGGCGGCGTCCTGGGCGACATCACGCTGCAGGGCTGGAGCTCGCGCGGCGAGGGTGGCCTGCTCCTGTCACGTCACTTCCACGACGGCACGTGGGCCGAACAGGCGGTCGTGCCGACCGAGAACGCGATCTTGCTGCAGCGCGGCGCGGTCGGGGCGGCGCAGGCCGCGCGATGGTCCGGGTTGGGGGTACCCCTCATCACGTTCGGCGGACTGGACGCGGGTGACCTGCGCGCCGGCGAGACCGTCCTGGTCAGCGGCGCCACCGGGAACTTCGGCAGCGCGGCCGTGGCCGTGGCGCTGGCCATGGGTGCAGCCCGGGTGATCGCGGTCGGGCGCAACCGGAGCGTGCTCGACGGACTGGTGCGGCGCTTCGGTGAGCGGGTCGTCACCGTCGCCCTCTCGGGCGACCCCGACGCCGACCAGCGAGCGATGCGGGCCGCGGCCGACGATCCGATCGACCTCGTCTTCGACATGCTGCCACCGGCGGTGGGTGCCGAGGTCGCGCGGAGCGCCGCGATGACGGTGCGCGAGTACGGCCGGGTCGTTCTCATGGGCGGTGTGGGGATGCTCGGCGGTGACGACCTCGCGCTGCCCTATCCGTGGCTGATGCGCAACTCGGTCACGGTGCGCGGGCAGTGGATGTACCGGCTCGACGTCGTCCCCCGGCTCCTGGCCATGGTCCGATCGGGAGTGCTCGACCTCGCAGGCGACGACGTCACGACGTTCCCGCTGGACGACGTCGCGGCCGCGGTCGCGCACGCGGCCGCGCACGGCGGTCCGTTCGAGCGCACCGTGCTGGTGCCCTGACACCGGCGACGTGCGGCACGGGGTCACCCGGGGTCCTCCCCCCGAGGCGATTCAGGGCGGTCACCGATAGCGCGAGCAGGTCGCGGCGGGCACCGTGGAGTCATGACCACACCAGCGCCTCGGACCACCACGACCTGACCACGACGCACTTTTGGCGGCTCGACGCATCATGCTGCGTCGAGCCGCCAAAAGTGTTCGGACGGGGTCAGGCGGCCTGGGTCACGGCGTCCTGCCGCTCGAGCGCGTGGGCCAGGATCTCCGCCACGTCCCCGACCGGCCGGACGTCGAGCGCGGCGAGCACCTCGGCCGGGACGTCGTCGAGGTCGGGTTCGTTGCGCTGCGGGATGAACACCGTCGTCAGCCCGGCACGCTGCGCCGCGAGCAGCTTCTGCTTCACGCCGCCGATCGGCAGCACGCGGCCGTTGAGCGTGACCTCGCCGGTCATGCCGACGTCCGAACGGACCGGGACACCGGTGGCGAGGGACGCCAGCGCCGTCACCATCGTGACGCCCGCCGACGGCCCGTCCTTGGGGACGGCCCCGGCCGGCACGTGCAGGTGGATCGTGCGGTCGAGCGCCTCGACGAGATCGGGACGGTGCGAGCGCAGGTAGCTGAGCGCGATGTGCGCGGACTCCTTCATGACGTCGCCCAGCTGGCCGGTGAGGTGGAGCCGCGCCTCACCCGGCATCGCCGTGGCCTCGATGAACAGCACGTCCCCGCCGGTGCCGGTGACGGCGAGCCCGGTGGCTACGCCCGGAACCGCGGTCCGCTCGGCGGACTCGGGCAGGAACCGCGGCCGGCCGAGGAAGTCGCGCAGGTTCGACTCCTCGACGTGGATCGGCGTGTCGTCGGCCGCCAGCTTTGTCGCAACCTTGCGCAAAACGCGGGCGACGGCTCGCTCGAGCTGCCGCACGCCGGCCTCGCGGGTGTACTCGCCCGCGATGCGCCGTAGCGCCTCGTCGCTGATGCTCACCTCGTCGGTGTTCAGCGCGGCCCGCGACAGCTGCCGCGGCACCAGGTGCGTGCGGGCGATGGAGACCTTGTCGTCCTCGGTGTAGCCGTCGAGCGTGACGACCTCCATGCGGTCGTACAGCGCTTCGGGGATCGTGTCGGCGACGTTCGCCGTCGCCAGGAAGACGACGTCGGACAGATCGAGATCGACCTCGAGGTAGTGGTCTCGAAAGGTGTGGTTCTGCGCGGGGTCGAGCACCTCGAGCAGCGCCGCGGCCGGGTCGCCGCGGAAGTCCGAGCCGACCTTGTCGATCTCGTCGAGCAGGACGACCGGGTTCATCGAACCGGCCTCACCGATCGCCCGGACGATGCGGCCGGGCAGCGCGCCGACGTAGGTGCGGCGGTGACCGCGGATCTCGGCCTCGTCGCGCACGCCCCCCAGGGCCACGCGGACGAACTTCCGGCCGAGTGCGCGGGCCACGGACTCGCCGAGCGACGTCTTGCCCACGCCGGGCGGCCCGACGAGGGCGAGGACCGCGCCGGAGCCCCGGCCGCCGACGACCTCCATGCCCCGCTCGGCACGGCGGGAACGGACGGCGAGGTACTCGACGATGCGGTCCTTCACGTCGTCCAGCCCGTGGTGGTCGGCGTCGAGGATCTCGCGGGCGCCGGCGATGTCGGTGTTGTCGTCGGTCTTCTCGCCCCACGGCAGGCCCAGCACGGTGTCGAGCCAGGTGCGGATCCAGCCGGTCTCCGGACTCTGGTCGGACGCGCGCTCGAGCTTGTCCACCTCGCGCAGCGCCGCCTCGCGCACCTTCTCGGGCAGGTCGGCGGCCTCGACGCGGGCGCGGTAGTCGTCCGAGCCCTCGGGCTCGCCCTCGCCGAGCTCCTTGCGGATCGCGGCGAGCTGCTCGCGCAGCAGGAACTCACGCTGCCGCTTGTCCATGCCCTCGCGGACGTCGGTCTGGATCTTCTCGCTGACCTCGAGCTCGGCCAGGTGGTCCCGCGCCCAGGCGAGGACGCGCAGCAGCCGCGCCTCGACGTCGGGCGTCTCCAACAGCTCCCGCTTCTGCTCGTCGGTCAGGTACGGCGCGTAGCCCGCGAGGTCGGCCAGTTCGGACGGGTCGGTGATGCGCTGCACCGAGTCGACGACCTGCCAGGCGTTGCGGCGCTGCAGGATCGCGATCACGACGGTGCGGTACTCGTCGGCGAGCCCGCGCAGCTGCTCGGTGACCGGCTCGTCGGCCACGGGCTCGGCCTCGACCCAGAGCGCCGCGCCGGGGCCGGGCACGCCGGACCCGAGCCGGGCGCGGCGGCCGGCCCGCAGCACCGCGGCCTGCTCACCGCCGGGCAGCCGGCCGATCTGCTCAACGGTCGCGATCACGCCGTAGGTGGGGTAGCGGTCGGCCAGCCGGGGCGCAAGCAGCAGCTCGCCGTCGGAGCCGGCACGGGCGGCGTCGACCACGGCACGCGTGTCGGCGTCGAGCGCGACCGGCACGACCATCCCCGGCAGCACGACGACGTCGGGCAGGGACAGGATCGGCAGGGTCAGCACGTCGGACATGGAAGCCTCGATTCTTGAGCGATACCGACTCAAGACAGCTGCGGCCGGCGATGTTCCCCCGGCCCGTCCGCCGACAGCGAACGGCGGCGTTCACTCTCCGCGTCCGGCGCTCCCGCCCTGCTCGGCCCCCGTGCCAGCGCGGTGGTCACGACGTCTCGGCCGCGCGGAACCGGGGCCGACCACGCCACCCCCTTGCCGCCACCCCGGCAAGAGGTCTATACCTGTCGCGTGCCAATTCGTGCGGATCAGGTCGAACGGTACGTCCGCGATCTCGCCGAGCAGCTCGGCCCGGGGGCCGTGCTGCCCGGCGAGCGCGAGCTGGCGCACAGCTGCGGGGTCTCCCGGATGACGGTCCGCCGGGCCCTGGACGAGCTCGAGGAGCGCCGGGTCGTCGAGCGCCGGCACGGCGCGGGGACGTTCGTGCGGCGCCCGGCCGCGGCGCAGCCGCTCATGGCGACGTCGTTCCACGAAGACATGCGGCGACGCGGCTTCGCGCCGGCGTCGAGCCTCGTCGACACCGGGACGCAGCGTGCATCGGCGGGGCTCGCCGCCCAGCTCGAGATCGCCGAGGGCGACCCGGTGCTGGTGGTGCGCCGGCTCCGCCTCGCCGACGCCGACCCGATCGCGCTCGAGACGCTCCACGTCCCCGTCGACCGGACCCCCGGCCTGGCCGGCGAGGATCTCGCGGACGGCTCGTACTACGCCGTGCTGCGCGAGCGGTTCGGCCGCCGCGTCGCCAGCGGCCGGCAGACGGTCTCCCCGGTCGTCCCGCCCACGGCCGACACCGACCTCCTGGGCGTCCCGACCGGCACCGCGGTGTTCCGCTTCGTGCGGATCTCGCGCGACCACCACGGCGACGTCGTCGAGCTGGTCGACGCGCTCTACCGCGCCGACCGCTACCTCATCGAGGTCGACATCCTCCCGCCGTCGGAGGGCAAGCGATGACGCCCGCGCTCCCACCCGTCACCGACGTGCTGGTGGACCTCGGCCGCAGCCACACCCGCGTGGTCGTCGACCCCGCCGACGGCGGTGTCGCCGCGCAGCCCGTCGACGTGCGCAGCGGACGCGGCGCCGGGCTGGTCGACGCCGCAGGCGCGATCGGTGCCGCCCGGACGGCAGCCGCGGCGGTGCGGGCGGCGGTCGCGCTGCCCGAGCGGTGGCGGCTCGCGGTGTGCGCGCCCGGCGTCGTCACCGCCCCCGCGCGAGCGCAGGAGTTCGCCGACGCGCTCGCCGGCGCGTTCGACCCCGCGCCGAGCGAGGTGCTGGTCGTCAGCGACTCCGCCGCCTGGCAGGCCGGCGCGTTCGCCGGGGGCGACGGCGCGGTCGTCGCGCTCGGCACCGGCGCGGTCGTCGTCGCGCGCGACGGCGCGACGATCACCCGGCTGGACGGCCGGGGCCTGCTGCTGGGCGACATCGGCGGGGGCGCGTGGATCGGGCTGCAGGCGCTGCGGGCCGCGACCGACGCCGACGGCCCGCTCCGCGACGCCGCGCTGGCGCGCTTCGGCACGCCCGCGAGCTGGCCCGGCCTGCTCGGCGAAGCGGATCTGGCGGCCCGGCTGGCCGCCTTCGTCCCCGATGTCGTCGCGACCGCGGCCGCCGGCGACGCCCGCGCGCACACCGTGCTCGACGCCGCGGCCGCCGGCGTCGCCGCCACCCTCGCGCCGCTTCCCGAGCAGCTGCCGACGGCCGTCGTCGGCGGTCTCGCCGCGGTGCTCGGTCCCCGGCTGTACGCGGAGGCCCCGCGCACCTGGCAGGAACCGGCCGGTGACGCCGTCGCCGGCCTGCGGACGCTGCTGGCCGACCTCGGCCCGTTCGCCGCCGAGGCCAGCCACGGAGCGTCGGCCCCGCGGGAGCACGACACCGACGGCCTGCCGACCGAGGCGGTCGCCGCCGACACCGCCGACCTCGACACCTGGCCGACCGAGCGCCTGGTCGCGCGGCTCGCGGCCGGGCACCGCGGGGCGACGCAGGCGGTGGTCGACGCCGTCGGCCCCCTTGCTCACGCCGCGGACCTCGCCGGCGCCGCCCTCGCCGGCACCGGTCGGCTCGTCTACGTGGGCGCCGGGACGCCCGGGCGGCTCGCCGTCCAGGACGCCGCCGAGCTGACGCCGACCTTCGCGCTCGACCCGGCCCGGGCGGTCGTGCTGCTCGCCGGCGGCTCGGTGGCCGGCGCGCAGGCGGTCGAGGGCGCCGAGGACGACACGGCCGCCGGTGCCCGGGACGTCGACGCGATCACGGCCGGGCCGGCCGACGTCGTGGTCGGCGTGACGGCCTCCGGCCGCACGCCGTACGTGCTGGCCGCCCTGCGGCGCGCCCGCGAACGGGGCGCGGCGACCGTCGGCGTCTGCAACGTCGTGGGCAGCCCCCTCGCCGCGGTCGCCGACGTCACGGCGGAGCTGCTCACCGGTCCGGAGGTCATCGCCGGATCGACCCGGCTCGCCGCCGGCACCGCCCAGAAGATCGCCCTCAACACGCTCTCGAGCGCGGCGATGGTGCGCGCCGGCGCGACCTTCGGTCCGTGGATGGTCGACATGCTGGCCAGCAACGACAAACTGCGCCGTCGCGCCGTGCGCATCGTCCGCGACGCCGCCGGGGTCCCCGACGCGACCGCGAACGAGGCTCTGGACGCCGCCGACCGCTCGGTGCAGGTCGCGCTGGTCATGCTGCTCGCCGATGTCGACGCCGCCGTGGCCCGCGACCGGCTGGCTGCCGCCGGGTCGGTGCGGGCCGCGCTCGCGACCGACCCGCAGCCCTACGGGATCGGTGTCGGATGAGGGTCGTCGGCATGCTCTCGGGGACGTCGGTCGACGGTCTGGACGTCGCGGTCGCCGACCTGACGATCGGCACCGACGACGTCGCGACACTGCGACCGGTGCACGCCGAGACCGTCGCGCTGCCCCGGGACGTGCGCCGGGCCGCGCTGGCGGTCCTGCCCCCGGCGACGACGACCGCGGGGGAGCTGTGCCGTCTCGACACCGAGTTCGGCCGGTTCTGCGGAACGGTCGCCGCCGCGGCCGTCCGCGAACACGGTGGCGAGCTCGTCGCCTCGCTCGGGCAGACCGTCTTCCACTGGATCGAGGACGGCGCCGCGCGCGGCACGATGCAGGTCGGACAGCCCGCCTGGATCGCCGAGGCGACCGGCCTGCCCGTCGTCAGCGACCTGCGGGCACGCGACGTCGCCGCCGGCGGACACGGGGCACCGCTCGCCTCCACGCTCGACGCGCTGTGGCTGCACGGCCCGGAGCGTCGTGCGGCCCTCAACCTCGGCGGCATCGCCAATCTGACCGTCGTCGGCGGGGACGGCGCCGCGGTCCTCGCCTACGACACCGGCCCCGCCAACTGCCTGCTCGACGTGGTGGCCGACCGTGCGGCCATCCGTGAGGGCTTCGACGTCGACGGCCGGCTCGCCGCCGCCGGCCGGGTCGACGAGGACCTCCTCGACCGTCTGCTGGCGGAACCGTATTTTGCGCAGGATCCGCCGAAATCGACCGGGCGCGAGCTCTTCACGGCCGACTGGCTGGATCGGGCGATCGACGGACGCGAGATCGACCAGCACGACCTCGCCGCCACCCTCGTCGAGCTGACTGCCCGCACCGTCGCCGCGGCGTGCCGGGCCCACGACGTCACCGCGGTGGTGGGGTCGGGCGGGGGCATGCGCAACCCCGTCCTCACCCGACGACTCGGGGCTCTGCTGGCCCCGGCGCCGTTGCGCTCGACCGACGAGCTCGGCCTCCCCGCGGACGCCAAGGAGGCCTACCTCGTGGCCCTGCTGGGCTGGCTGACGTGGCACGGGGTGCCCGGCGTCGTGCCGGGCGGCACCGGCAGTCGTACGCCCCGCGTGCTCGGCCGCATCACCCCGGGTGACCGGCCGCTGCGGCTGCCCGAGCCGCTGGCCCGCGTGACCGGGTTGGTGATGGCCCGATGAGCCGCCGGCTGGGAGTGGCCGCGGCACTGGTCGGCGACCGCCTGCTGCCCGGTGACGTCGCCGTCGCCGACGGCCGGGTCGAGGCCGTCGGGCTCGCCCCGGCCGGGGCCACGGGCATCGCCGCGCCGGGCCTGGTCGACGTGCAGGTCAACGGCTACGCCGGCGTCGACGTCGCGGCCGCGGACGCCGCCGAGCTGGCGACGCTGCACCGGGCGCTGGCGCGCGACGGTGTCACGTCCTTCGTCCCGACCCTCATCACCGGTGACCCGGACGCCACGGTGGCGGCGGCCGAGCGGCTGGCGGCGCTCGACGAGACCACCGACCGAGGCGCCCGGTCGCTGGGCACGCATCTCGAGGGCCCGTGGCTGGCGCCCGAACGCCTCGGCACCCACCCGGCCGCGCACCGGTGCGACCCCGACGCCGCCGGCGTCGAGCGGCTGGTGGCCGGCCATCGCGTGGTGCTCGTGACGCTCGCGCCCGAGCTGCTCGGTGCCCTCGACGCGGTGCGGCGCCTCACCGCGCACGGCGTCGTCGTGCTGCTCGGGCACAGCGCCGCCACCGCCGACGCGGCCCGGGCCGGGTTCGCGGCCGGCGCCCGAGGCGTCACCCACCTGTTCAACGCGATGGAACCGCTGCGCGGGCGCGAGCCGGGGTTGGCCGGTGTCGCGCTGACCCGTCCGGACGTCGTCGTCGGTCTCGTCGCCGACGGCCATCACGTCGCGCCCGAGAACGTGCAACTCGCCTTCGCCGCCGCGCCCGGCCGGGTCGCGCTGGTCACCGACGCGACCGCGGCGGCCGGCATGCCCGACGGCCGGTACCGGCTCGGCGACGTGCCGGTCACCCTCGGCGGCGGCGCGGTGCGCAACGCCGAGGGTGCACTCGCCGGCAGCGCGGCGACACTCGCGGGGTGCGTCCGGAACGCCGTCGGGGCCGGCGTCCCGGTCGCCGCGGCGCTGCACGCCGCGAGCACCACGCCCGCCCGCCTGCTCGGCCGCGACGACGTCGGCACGCTGCGGCCCGGCACGACGGCCGACGTCGTCGTGCTCACCGACGAGCTCGTCGTGCGCAGGGTCCTGCTCGCGGGCCAGGAGGTCTCATGACCCATCTCGACGCCGAGCTGGCCGAGCAGCCCGCCGCGATCGGTCGGCTGCTCGACACGCTGCCCGCCCACGTCGAGCGGATGCGCGCGCTGGCCGTCGACGCCACCGGGCTCACGCTCGTCGCCCGCGGCAGCTCCGACAACGCCGCGCGGTACGCGCAGTACCTCGTGCCCATCCGCTCGGGCCTGCCGGTGACGCTGGCCACGCCGAGCCTGTCGACGGTCTACGACCGCACGCCGTCGTTCGCCGGGCAGCTCGTCGTGGCGGTCTCGCAGTCGGGCCGCTCGACCGACATCGTCGCCGTCCTCGCCGCGGCGCGGGAACAGGGCCGTCCCACGGTGGCGATCACGAACGACCCGGGCTCGCCGCTGGCCGCGCACGCCGACCACGTCGTCGACCTCGCCACCGGGCGGGAGCGATCCGTGGCGGCGACCAAGACGTACACGACGTCGCTGGTGGCGGTCGCCGGCCTCGCGCTCGCGCTGGGCCCCACCTCGGGCGACGACGGCGCGTGGGAGGACCTGCGGGCGCTCCCCGGACTGGTCGCCGACGCCCTCGTGGCCGCCGACGCCCCCGCCCGCGAGACCGCCCGGACGCTGCACCCGGCGAGCCGGGCCGTGGCGGTGGGGCGCGGCCTCAACCTGGCCACCGCCCACGAGACGGCCCTCAAGATCACCGAGCTCACCGGCACGCAGGTCGTCCCCTACTCCCCCGCCGACCTGCGGCACGGCCCGATCGGAGCGGTGACGCCGGAGGTGCCGGTGCTGCTCGTCGCCCCGGACGAGGCCGCCACCACCGGCGTCCTCGACCTCGTCCCCGAGCTGCTCGGTCGCGGCGCCGCCGTCCACGTGCTCGGAGCAGCGACGAACGACGCGTCCCTGCCCGACGGCGTCACCACGATCGTGCCCGTGCCGGCGGGGGTGCCGCCGTGGCTGAGCGCGGTGGTCGCGGTCGTCCCCGGCCAGCTCGTCGCCCGTGCCCTCGCCGTCTCGCGCGGCGTCGACATCGACCGTCCCGGTGGCCTGTCGAAGGTGACCGTCACCCACTGACCTGACAGCGCAGTTCCGCTCGAACGCAGAGGAGAAGCTCGTGCACGACGCGATCAACGTGACCGTGATCGTCGCCTACCTGGTCGTCATCGCGGTGATCGGACTGCGGCTGTCCGGCCGGCAGCGCACCGCGGCGGACTATTTCACCGGCGAGCGTTCCATGCCGTGGTGGTCGGTGATGGGCTCCATCGTCGCGACCGAGACGTCGACGCTCACCGTCATCAGCGTCCCCGGCGTCGCCTACCTGACGAACTTCTCCTACGTGGAGCTCGCGTTCGGTTACATCATCGGGCGCACCCTGGTGTCGTTCGTGCTGCTGCCGCTGTACTTCCGCGGCGGCTTCGTCAGCGCTTACCAGTACCTCGGCGAACGCTTCGGTCGCCACGTGCAGGGGCTGGCGTCGCTGACGTTCCTGATCACCCGGCTGCTCGCCGAGGGGGTACGGCTCTTCGCCTCGGCGATCCCGATCAAGCTGCTGCTCAAGGAGCTCGGGGTCTCGGTCAACTACTTCGTCATCATCCTCGTCCTGTCGCTGATCACGGTGGCCTACACCTACGTCGGCGGCATCAAGGCCGTCATCTGGACCGACGTCATCCAGATGACGCTGTACCTCGGTGGCGCCGTCGTCTGCATCGCCGTGCTACTCGGCCACACGGGCGTGAGCGCGCTCGGCGACGCCCTCGACGCCGGCAAGTTCCACATCTTCCAGACCGACGACTGGAGCTTCTTCAACCTCGTCACGAATCCGTACGCGTTCCTGACCGCGGTCGTCGGCGGCGCCATCTTCGGCATGGCATCGCACGGTTCGGACCAGCTCATCGCGCAGCGCGTGCTCGCGACCAAGAGCCTCTCCGACGGTCGCAAGGCCATGATCGGCAGCGGTATCGCCGTCACCGTGCAGTTCGCGCTGTTCTCGCTCGTCGGCGCGCTGCTGTGGGTCTACAAGGACGGCGCGGCGCTCGACAAGCTGGGCTTCAAGACGTCCGACCAGATCTTCCCCGACTTCGTGCTGCACGGCCTGCCGGTCGGCCTGTCGGGCCTGCTCATCGCGGGCATCCTCGCCGCCACGATGGGCTCGCTCTCGTCGGCGCTGAACTCGCTGTCGAACTCGACGGTCGCCGACATCATGAGCGCCTGGCTGGGCCGCCGTCCCACGCCCGAGCAGATGTTGACGATCGCGCGCTACGCGACGCTCGCCTGGACGGCCGTGATGGTGGTCTTCGCGTCGCTGTTCGACGACACCGGCAGCCAGGTCGTGGTCATCGGCCTGTCCATCACCGGCTACACCTACGGCGCCATGCTCGGCGCGTTCATCCTCGGCCTGCTCGTGAAGCGCGCGGGCGAGGTCGCCGCGGCGATCGCGCTGGTCACCACGGTGGTGGTGATGGCGTGGGTCGTGCTGCGCGTCAAGGTCACGCCGGCCGGCGACATGCTGTGGTGGGAGGCCGACAAGGCGAAGGGCACCGGCCTGGCGTTCCCGTGGTTCGTGCCGCTGGGCGTGCTCATCACGCTCGTCGTCGGTGGCCTGGTAGCGCTCGTGCGACCCGCGCGACCGAAGGCACCACCGGCGGTCGACGACCGCGAGCCGGTGGTGGCCCGATGACCGGCCCGAGCCGTCGCCGCGTCCTCGGCGCCGGGGCACTCGGGGTCGCGGCCGCCGCCGTCACCGGCTGTGTGGGCGACGCCGCGACGACGCCGGCCGCCGCGAGCAGCCCGCACCCGTCCACCCACTCCACCCACCCCGCTCACCCCGGTCACGGCGCCGGCGCGATGCGCGTGCGCACCGGGCTGGCGCGACTTGTCGACAGCGGCTACCGCGTCCTGCGCGGCCGCAAGGTCGGCGTCCTCACCAACCCGACCGGCGTCACCGACGACCTCGACTCGATCGTCGACGTCATGCACGCCGACGACCGCGTCGACCTGCGCGCGGTCTTCGGCCCCGAGCACGGCTTCCGCGGGACGGCGCAGGCCGGCGGGTCCGAGGGCAGCTCGGTCGATCCACGCACCGGGCTCACCGTCTACGACCTCTACAACCTGGCTTGGACGGAGATGGCGCCGCTGTTCGACGAGGCGGGCGTCGACACGATCGTCTTCGACATCCAGGACCTCGGCGTGCGCTTCTACACCTACATGTGGACGCTCTACGACGTCATGACGGCCTGCGCCGCGAGCGGCCGACGCGTCGTCGTACTCGACCGGCCCAACCCGCAGGGCGGCAACCGCGTCGCCGGTTTCCGACTGCTGCCGCGGCTCGAGACCCTCGTCGGTCGCGCGCCCATCGTGCAGCAGCACGGCATGACCGCCGGCGAGCTCGCCCGCCTGCTGGCCGCCGAGTACCTGCCCGACCGTGCCGGCAAGCGGCTCGACCTGACCGTCGTCCCGATGACCGGCTGGCGTCGTGACCGGCCCGGTGACACCGGCGGGCTGCGGTGGGTCGCGCCGTCGCCCAACATCCCGACCGTGACGTCGGCGCTCGTGTACGTGGGCACCTGCTGGTTCGAGGGGACGAACCTGTCGCAGGGCCGCGGCACCACCCAGCCGTTCGAGCTGATCGGCGCACCGTACGTGGACGAGAGGTGGACGGCGGCGCTGCGTGCCGCGGGGCTGCCCGGCGCCGACTTCCGCGAGGCCGCGTTCGCCCCGACGTCCGCGGCGTACCAGGGCGAGGTGTGCCGTGGGGTGCAGACCTACGTGACCGACCCGGTCGCCTTCGACGCCGTACGGACGGCCGTCACGATGCTGACGTCGCTGCACCACCTCTACCGCGACTTCGCCTGGCGCTACGACGAGGGCGACAAGGTCGAGCCGTACGACATCGACAAGCTGGCCGGCAGTCCCGCGCTGCGACAGGGGGTCGATGCCGGTCACTCCCCCGCCCGGATCGTCCGGACGATGCGCGCCGACGTCGCCGGGTTCCGCAGCCAGCGCCGGCCCTACCTCATCTACCGCGAAGGAGACTCCCGATGAGACGTCTGCTCGTCACGACCGCCGTCGTCGCGCTCGGCGTGGGCGCGGCCGCGGACGCATCCGTCGCTGCCCCCGCGCCGCGCGAGCAGAACTCGCCGGCGCAGGTCGTCCCCGCCCCCTCCGCCGCCCTGCGCGGCATGCTCGGGCACCCCGTCCGCACGCTGCACCACGGCTCGCCGCGCAGCGCCGGCCTGCTGCCGGCGTCGATCGACCGCATCGGTGCCGACGTCGAGGCCGGCATGCAGCCGCAGGGCACCGGCGGCCACCCGCTGTACCCGGGCGGGGTCGCCCTCGCCGCGCACGACGGCGTCGTGGTGCACGAGTCCGCGCACGGGTACGCGTCCCTCTACGCCGACGACACGCCGACGCTGCTGCCGGCCGACCAGCGCGTGCGCACCCGGACCGACACGATCTACGACCTCGCGTCGCTGTCCAAGCTGTTCACCGCGATCGTCGCGATGCAACTGGTCGACCGCGACCGCCTCGACCTCGACGCCCGGGTGGTGCGCTACCTGCCCGCCTTCGGCTCGCACGGCAAGGGCGACATCACCGTGCGTCAGCTGCTGACCCACACGTCCGGCCTGGCACCGGACCCGGTGCCCGGCCTCTGGCAGCGCCCCGCCGCCGAACGCGTCCCGGCCATCCTCGACAGCGTCCCGCAGGCGGCTGCCGGCAGCGCCTACGTCTATTCCGACATCAACATGATGACGGTGCAGCTGATCGTCCAGGCCATCACCGGCACGCGACTCGACGCGCTCGTCCGCGACGGCATCACCCGTCCGCTGCGCATGACGAGCACGATGTACAACCCGCCGGCGTCACTGCTGCCGCGGATCGCGGCCACCGAGTACGAGCGCGTTCCGGATCGCGGCATGGTCCGCGGCGTCGTGCACGACGAGAACGCCTGGGCGCTCGACGGCGTCGCCGGCCACGCCGGGGTGTTCTCCGACGCCGACGACCTCGCCGTGCTCGCGCAGACCCTGCTCAACGGCGGCGTGTACCGCCATCAGCGCATCCTCTCCGCTACTGCGGTGCGGGCGCTGATGACCAACCTCAACCAGGCGTACGCCGGTCACAACCACGGCGTCGGCTTCGAGCTGTACCAGTACTTCTACATGGGCGCGCTGGCCACGCCCTACACGATCGGGCACACCGGGTTCACCGGCACCACGTTCGTCGTCGACCCCACCACGAACTCGTTCGCCATCCTGCTCACGAACCGGGTGCACCCCAGTCGCAACTGGGGGTCCAACAACCCCGCCCGACGCGCGGTGGCCGACGACCTCGCGGCGGCCCTGCCGGTGCACCCGGCGCAGGGCCGCACGTCGTGGTACGCCGGCCTGGCCGACGCGACCACCTCGACGCTCACCGCGCCGTTGGACGACGCCGCCACAGGCGGCGACCGGCTCGGCTTCGCGCTCTGGTACGACACCGAGCCCGGGGCCGACGTGCTCACGCTCGAGCAGAGCAGCGACGGGGTCACCTGGACGACGCTGCCCTTCGCGTTGCGCGACCACGGCCGCACGTTGGCCGCGCCCGAGGGTTCGGTCTCGGGTTACGCGCGACGGGCGTGGTGGCGCGCCGACGCTCGTCTCGCGGCCGGCACCACCCAGCTGCGTTGGACTTATCGCACAGATGCGCAATATCACGGTCTCGGGATCAGGCTCGACGCGATCGACGTGACGTCCGACGGCACCACCCGCTTCGACACCGCGCGGCGCGCCGACGCCGCGCGCGTCCGCCTCACCGGCTTCGTCCCCAGTTCGCACTGATCGCACCGCACCACCCACCGAGCGGAGGAACCATGCACAGGAGACCACCCCGATTCCGCGCCGTGATGGCCGCGGCGGCGCTGGCGGCCGGTACCGTCACGGCGATGACCGGACCGGCGGACGCGGCACCACGCGGCGCGCACCGCCCGGACCGCGTCGGGCAGCTGCTGAGGTCGATGTCGCTCGAGGAGAAGGTCGGACAGCTGTTCGTCACCTACGCCTACGGCACGACGGCCGACACCACCGATCCCGCGGCGGTCGCCCAGAACCGCGAGCTCTACGGCGTCGACAACGGCGCGCAGCTCGTCGCCAAGTACCACCTCGGCGGCGTCATCTACTTCACCTGGGCGAACACCCTCACCGACCCGGCCACCATCGCCACGCTCTCGAACGGACTGCAGCGGGCGGCGACGACGTCCGGGGCGAAGGTGCCGCTGCTGACGACGATCGACCAGGAGGGCGGCCGGGTCGTCCGCATCGGCGCTCCCGCCGCGGTCTCGCCGGGCAACATGACGCTCGGCGCGAGCTTCGACCCCCGGCTGACCTACTCGGCCTACCGCGCGAACGCCGAGCAGCTGCGGGCCCTGGGCATCAACGTCGACGACGCCCCCGTCGTCGACACCAACACCAACCCCGCCAACGCCGCCGACGGTTCCCGCGCCTTCGGCGACACCCCGCTGCAGACCGCCGTCTTCGGCGCGGCCGCGGTGCGCGGTCTCGAGTCGCGCGACGTCGCCGCCGTGGCGAAGCACTTCCCGGGGCTGGGCAGCACCGAGGTCAACACCGACTTCGGTGAGGCCGTCAGCGACCAGACCAGGGCCGAGTTCGAGCGGTACGACCTGCCCGCCTTCCGCGCCGCCGTCGCGGCCGGCACCGACCAGATCATGGCGGCGCACATCGTGGCGCCCGCGCTCGACCCGACCGGCGCCCCGGCCAGCCTGTCCAAGCCGATGGTCACCGGCATCCTGCGCGACAAGCTGCACTACGACGGCCTCGTGGTCACCGACGCGCTGAGCGCCGAGGCGCTGCACGACTACACCAACACGCAGCGGGTCGTCGGCGCGCTGCAGGCAGGGGTCGACCAGCTCCTCATGCCGACCGACCTCGCCGACGGGATCGACGCCGTGCTCGCCGCCGTCCGCTCGGGCGAGATCAGCACGCAGCGCATCGACGAGTCGGTCCGGCGCGTGCTCACCGCCAAGCAGAAGCTCGGCCTCTTCGACGCGAACCAGGTGGACGTCGCCAAGGCCGCGGCGAGCGTGGGAACCGTCGCCCAGCACCGGACGATGGCGACCGCGGCACGGCGCGGTGTCACGCTCTACCGCAACTCGGCCGGCACGCTGCCGCTCGCGGCGAACCCGGGCACGAAGGTGCTCGTCACCGGCTACGGCGCCACGACCAGCACGACGCTCACCGCCGACCTGCAGGCCAAGGGCGTGCAGGCCACCCGGGTCTACACCGGCAGCGCACCGAGCGACGCCGCGATCGCCGCGGCGGTGACGGCGGCGAAGGACGCCGACTACGCCGTCGTCATCAGCAACGACGCGTGGGGCGACGCGCAGCAGCGCGCGCTCGCCGCGCAGGTACGCGCGACCGGTACGCCGACGATCGTGCTCGCGGTCGGCGCGCCCTACGAGCTGGGCTACGCACCGGAGACGCCGACCTTCCTCGCCACGTTCGGCTATCAGGCCGACTCGCTGCAGGCCGCGACCGACGTGCTCTTCGGCGCCCAGCCGAGCGGCCGGTCGCCGGTGACGGTCCGCACCCCCGACGGCACGAGCGTCGTCGCGAAGCTGGGCTCGGGTCTGCGCTACCACCGCTGACCGCCTCGGCGGTAGCCGCTCGAAGCCGAGCGGCTACCGCCGGAGTACTACGACAGCGTCTCGTCCAGATCGCCGAGCGAGCTGATGAGATCCAGGTTGGCGGAGTAGTCGACCGGGCAGGCGATGACCGACACGGTGTCGTCGGCCAGCGCGGTGCGCAGCGTCGGCAGCAGCTCGTCGGCGGCCTCGATGCGATAGCCCTTCGCCCCGAAGCTCTGCGCGTACGCGACGAAGTCGGGATTGCCGAACGCGGTGTCGACGTTCTTGCCGATCTCCAGGTCCATCTTCCAGCTGATCAGCCCGTACGCGTCGTCGACCCAGATCAGCACCACCATCGGGACGTGGAGCCGGAGCGCCGTCTCGATCTCCTGCGAGTTCATGAGGAACGCGCCGTCGCCGGTCGCCACCAGCACCTTGGCGTCCGGGCGCGCGATCTTGGCGCCGATGGCGCCCGGCACCGTCCACGCCATGGTCGACAGGCCGTTGGAGATCAGGCAGGTGTTCGGCTCGTGGGTCGGGTACAGCCGCGCCATCCACATCTTGAGCGCGCCGGTGTCGACCAGCACGACGTCGTCGCGTCCCAGCGCGGCCCGGGTGTCGGCGACGACACGCGCCGGCGCCAGCGGGAACCGATCGTCGCCGCGGCCACGTTCCAGCTCGGCGTCGAGCAGCTCGCGGATGCGCTCCCCGCCCGAGGACTCGTAGGTGACGTCACCGAGCGCGTCGCCGAGCGCGTCGAGGCTGCTGGCGACGTCGGACACGAGACCGACCGCGACGTCGTAGTGGGCGTCGACCTCGGCGGCGAAGCGGTGGACGTGGACGATCGCCTTGTCCCCCCGCGGGTTGATCCGCACCGGGTCGAACTCCTGCAGCTCGTAGCCCACGGCGACGATCACGTCGGCGGAGTCGAAGCCGAAGTTGACGTAGTCGTGGCGCATGAAGCCGACGGCGCCGAGCGCGAGCGGGTGGTCGTCGTCGAACACGCCCTTGCCGTGGAAGGTGGTCGCGACGGGCACGCCGAGCCGCTCGGCGAAGCGGCGCAGCGCGTCACCCGCGCCGGCCCGCGCCGCGCCGTGGCCGGCCAGCACGATCGGGTTGCGGGCGCCGCGCAGGATCGCCGCGGCCCGCTCGACCTGGTGCGCCGACGGCTCCTCCGGACGCGGGACGTTCACCGGCAGCGGCCCCGACCCGGGTGCCACCTCGGCCTCCTCGACGTCCTCGGGAACCGCGAGATACACGGCACCGGGCCGCTCGGTCTGCGCGAGCTTGAACGCCTTGCGCACCATCTCGGGCACCGCGCCCGGTGTCGCGACGAGCTCCGACCACTTCGTGACCGGGTCGAACATCGAGACCAGGTCGACGCCCTGGTGCGACTCCTTGTAGCTGCGGTTGTTGCCGACCTGCGCCGACAACGCCAGCAGCGGCGTCGAGTTGGTGGTCGCGTCCGCGGTGCCGAGGAGCAGGTTGATCGCGCCCGGACCCAGCGTGGCGGAGCAGACCCCTGCCCGCCCGGTCAGCCGGCCGTAGGTCTCGGCCATGAACGACGCGCCCTGCTCGTGACGGGTGAGCACGTACTCGATCGTCGAGCGCGAGAGCGCCTCGACGAGCCGGATGTTCTCCTCGCCCGGGATGCCGAAGACGTGGGTCACGCCCTCGTTCTCGAGACACTCGACGATCAGGTCCGCGGCGGTCCGGGCAGGCGTGGTCACGCCCTCCGACGCTAGTGGCGGACGCCGCCGGGCGCGCCGTCCGCGCGTCGAGACCCGGGCCACAACCGCGGGCTCCGCACCGGGTCTCGGCGGGCGAGCACGCGCGATCTCACCTACTGTGCGGCGGATGGGTGTTTCGGGGGAGACCATCCGCTACTGGTTGCTGAACGCGATCGTGAACTCCGAGCTCGTGCCCCGGCACTGGCGGGTCCGGCTCATGCGGCGGTGCGGCATCGAGCTGCCCGACGACGCCATCGTCTACGCGGGCCTGCGGCTGCGCCCGGGCCCGATCACCTTCGGTGCGCGACCGGGCATCAACCGCAACTGCCTGCTGGACCCGGGCGAGGCGGGCATCACCATCGGCGACGACGTCGGTATCGCGGCCAACGTGGTGATCACCGCCGCCACCCATCACCTCGGCGGGTCGGGCAAGCGGGCGGACGGGCCACGCTCCGAGCCCGTCGTGATCGAGGACGGCTGCTGGCTCGGCGTCGGCGCCGTGGTGCTGCCCGGTGTCACGGTGCGCCGCGGTTGCGTCGTCGGCGCGGGCGGCGTCGTCGCGTCGTCCACCGAACCCGACGGGATGTACGTCGGGGTCCCGGCGCGGCGGGTCCGCGACCTCGACGGCACACCGGCGGCCGAGCGCGGCCTGCTTCGGTGACGGGCGGGGTGGGCACGCTCACGCTATCGACCGAGCGAAGGAGACGACCCGAGCGATGCTGTTTGGCAAAGAGCACGTCGAGCGCTACGAGGCCACCGACGGCGAAGAGGGTTACCACTGGCAGAACGGGACGACGATCCTGCTGCTGCACACGACCGGCCGCAAGTCGGGCAAGGAGTACACGCACCCGTTGATCTACCGCGACTACGGCGACGCGTACCTCATCGTCGCGTCCAAGGGCGGCGACCCGCAGGCGCCGGACTGGTACAAGAACATCGAGAAGGATCCCGACGTCTCGCTGCAGATCAAGGCCGACACGTTCGCCGCCCACGCCCGGACGGCGACCGCCGACGAGCGGCCGGCGATGTGGCGGCACATGGCCGAGGTCTGGCCCGACTACGACGAGTACCAGAAGAAGACCGACCGCGAGATCCCCGTCGTGGTCCTCGAACGCAGCTGAGCCGTCCCGACGGTGGCGGCGCCGGGGTTCGCGCCGGTGTCGCCGCCGCCGGGATGCACGGGAACCCGGTCGCCCCAAGACGGCGGGTCGTGCAAGGCTGGCGACATGGCTGACTCCGAGAGCGCCGGCAAGCAGACCAGCGAGCAGACCAAGGATCGCTTCCGCGAGGCGCTCGAGCGCAAGAACGCCCTGCGTCATCCGCACGAGGACGCCTCGCAGCACGACTCGAAGGTGCACGACGCGCACGGTGCCGCGGGCGGCAAGCGCCAGCACCGTCGCAAGAGCGGCTGACTCTCACGCCGCCGCGACCGCGGCGCCGAGGCGCTGCGGTCGCGGCAGGATAGCGTGGGGCCGCGCCGGCTGGACCGAGGTCAGTCGTCCAACGCGGCGGCGACGCGGCGATGGGCCTGCCAGATCGCGTCCGGCAGGCCGGGCAACCCTTCGAGGTGCTCCTCGCGGTGCTCGATCTCCTGCCGCCACCGACCGATGTCGATGGTCAGGATCGTCTCCAGGTCCGCATCGGAGATGGCGACGCCGTCGAGATCGAGCTCCTCGCGCTTGGGGACGATGCCGACCGGGGTCTGCGTGCCGCTGACCTCGCCGTTGCGCAGCTGTAGCAGCCACAGCAGCGGACGCAGGTTGTCCCGGTACCCGGGCCACAGGTAGTGCCCGTCCTCGGGATCGCGCTGGAACCAGTTGACGTGCGCGAAGATCGGCGTGTCCGTCGCCCGACCGATGACGTCGAGCCAGTGGGCGGCGTAGGCGCCCTCGGCGTAGGACATGAACGGCCGCATCGACATCGGGTCGTAGCGCAGCTGCCCCTCGACGCCCTCCGCCGCGAACGTCGCCTCGGCGCCGAGCGTGAGGCCGTCGTACACGCCCTCGGCGATGTCGGTGATCGCCCGCACCAGCGGTTCGCGGTCGCGGGTGCGGCCGCCGAAGATGATGGCGTCGATCGGCACGCCCTTGGGGTCCTCGTACTCGTCGGCGATGTTGGGCACCTTGGCCAGCGTGACGGTGAAGCGGCTGTTGGGGTGGGCCCACGGCTCGTCCCGCCCGCCGTCGCCGCGCTCGCTGATCAGTCGGCCCTTCCAGTCGCGCCACCCGCCGAGCTCGGTCGGGGGTTCGGGCGTGCGCCCCTCCCACCAGACCTCGTGGGTCTCGTCGTTGTAGGCGACGTTGGTGAACAGGGTCCCGGTGCCGGGTGCGACCGCCGCCAGCGCGGTCGGGTTGGTGAACTCGTTGGTGTCCTTGGCGACGCCGAAGACGCCGAACTCCGGGTTGATCGCGTAGATGCGCCCGTCCGTCGGGTCGACTCGCAACCACGCGATGTCGTCGCCGAAGAACTCGACGTGGTAGCGATCGCCGAGGGAGTCCGGCGGCAGCATCATCGCGAGGTTGGTCTTGCCCGACGCGCTCGGGAAGCCGCCGCAGACGTGGTACTTGCGGCCGGTCTCCCGGTCGGTGATGCCGATGAGCATGAACTGCTCGGCGAGGAACTCGCCGGAGCGCCAACCGTCGTACGCCGCCTGCCGCAGCCCGTGGGCGATCTTGCCCAGCAGCGCGTTGCCGCCGTAGGACGAGCCGTAGTGCAGGATCGTCCGCTCGTCGGCGACGGTGACGAAGTAGCGCTGGTCGTCCGGCGTCCCCTGCCCCAGGTTCTCGAGATCGCCGGTGACGTGGACGCCGCGGACGAACATGGTGGGGTCGGCGAGGTCGTTGACGTGCTCGACGCCCACGCGGGCCATGCGGATCATGTGCAGGACGACGGTGCGGTGGTCGGTGAGCTCGACCCCGGCCGCATAGCGCTCCAGCGGTGACCCGGGCGGCGCCATCAGGTAGGGCACCACGTACATGGTCTTGCCGCGCGAGGCACCGCGCATGCGCTCGACGAGCATCGGCTTCATCTCGTCCGACGGGTGCCAGTTGTCGTAGGCGCCGGCGTCGGCCGGATCGGCGGTGGCGACGATGGTCCGCTCCTCGGAGCGGGCGGTGTCCTTGGGGTGGCTGCGGGAGTAGTACAGCCCCTCCCCCGCAGGCTGGATCTCGTCGGCGGCGAGCGACTCCTCGAGCAGGCGGGCGTCGTCGGCGATGCTCACGACCTCGATGCGGTCGGGCTGGGTGATCTCGGCCCAGCTCGCCACGTACTCGCGGACGTGGGGATTGGTCAGTCCGGCTCGATCCAGCTCGACATCGATGTCGATCATGGCCCCAGGGCCTCCCGTCTGCGCGTCGCCGGCCCGGCGGGCCGGTCCCTCGCTCAGGCTGTACCCGTCCCAGGTGCGGGCGTCCCGCCCTGTGACGGGCCCGACGCCGCCGCCGCGCCGGGCTCGGCGGCGCAGCCGTGGGGCCAGTCGGCCGCCGCGCGGTGGCGAGCCACCGCAGCCATGTGCGTCTCGGCCCATTCGCGCAACGCGGCGAGCGGAACGTCCAGGCTCCGACCGAGGTCGGTGAGGCCGTAGAAGACCTGCGGTGGGACGGTCGCCTCCACCCGCCGTCGCACCAGACCGTCGGCGATCAGGCCGCGCAGCGTCTGCGCGAGCATCTTGTGCGACACCCCCGGCACCCGTCGGCGCAACTCGTTGAAGCGCACCTCGTCCGGGTCCGCGGCGGCCAACGTCGTCACGATCATCGACGTCCACTTGTCCCCGATGCGGTCCAGCAGGTGCCGCGTCGGGCACGCGGGGTCGAAGAGATCACCACGCCGTCCGCTGTCGGTTACCACCCGGTGCCCACCTCACCTCGCGGTGCGCTCTTGCGGCGCCCGCCTGCATGAACCAACGTTGCCTTGGTTCCCGATGGTAACCGGAGGCCTCCATGTTCCGCGCCGTTCCCCTGACCACCGGCCGGCTCGCCGTCACCGTCGTTGGCAGCGGCCCCGCCCTGCTCCTCGCGCATGGCTGGCCCCACAGCCGGCACGTGTGGGACCTCGTGCTCGACCGATTGGCGACGGACCACACCGTGATCGCCCCCGACCTGCCCGGCGTGGGCGACAGCGACGCGCCGCCCTCGTTCGACGCGGCCACCGTGGCCGGCTGCCTCGACGAGGCGTGCCGAGCCCTGGGCCTGGGCGAGTACGCGGTGATCGCGATCGACGCCGCGGTGCCGGCGGCGACCTGGCTCACGCTCGCCCACCCCGACCGGGTTCGCGCCGCCGTCCTGATGGAGAGCGCGCTCCCGGGACTACCGGGCGCCGAGGACTTCCTGGCCGGCGGGCCGCCCTGGTGGTTCGGCTTCCACGCGGCCGCGGGTCTCGCCGAGACGGTGCTCGTCGGACACGAGGCCGAGTACGTCACGTGGTTCCTCGACGCCGGTGCGCCGGGCGGCATCGACGGCGAGCTGCGCGGGCGCCTCGTCGATGCCCACACCGGCCGCGACCGCCTGCGTCACGGGTTCGGCTACTACCGGGCGTTGCCGCGGACCGCTCAGCAGCTGGCCGTGGCCGCCCGGCGCGGCTCGCGCGTCCCGACCCTGGCGATCGGCAGCAGTCCCGTCGGCGACACCCTGGCCCGGCAGCTGGCGCCGTTGTGCGACGACCTGGTCTCGGCCGTCCTGCCCGACACCGGGCACATCATCCCGCTCGATGCACCCGGCGCGCTGCTGGATCTCGTGCTGCCGTTCCTGCGCGACGTCGAGGCCACCCGGGCCTGACTGCCGGTACCCCCGGTCGGACTCGAACCGACACTGCGACCCTTTTAAGGGGTCTGCCTCTGCCGTTGGGCTACGGGGGCGGGCCGCCGTCACGGCTCACCGGGCCATTGTGCCGTCCGGCAGGATGGCCGCGTGAGTGCCGCGACGCCCGACCCGCCTCCCGCACCGGCACTCGGCGTGCCCACGTGGAGCGCGCCGGTGCGCTACGCCGAGGTCGACCAGCAGGGCGTGGTCTTCAATCCGCACTACCTGCTCTACTGCGACGAGGCGATGGGCGCGTTCTGCCTCGGTCGCGGGCTCGGCGACTTCGTCGAGCGGGTGCGGCTGAAACGGTCGGGCCAGACGTGGCACGCGGCAGCCCGCTGGGGCGACGTGGTCGCCGTCGACGCGCGGTGCACCGCGGTCGGGCGCACCAGCCTCACGATGGTCTTCGAGGTCGGCGTCGGCCCGCGCGCCTGCTGCAGCGTCGAGACCGTCTACGTCCACACCGACGCCGGGGGCACGCCGGTTCCGATCAGCGAGGCCGACCGGGCGGCGCTTGCGGGTTGAGGCCGGCGAGGTCGGCGGCGCGGCCGAGCACGGCGTCGAGCATCGGCTCGGTGAGCCGTCCGGTAAAGGTGTTCTGCTGGCTGACGTGGTAACAGCCGAGCACGCTGCGCCCGTCCACGTCGGCCTCGACGCCGTGGCCGAAGCGCGGCACCCGGGCCGGCACCGCGATCCCGGCCGCCCGCAGGGTCGGGAACAGCGTCGTCCACCCGAAGCCGCCCAGGACGACGACGGCGCGCAGCTCGGGCCAGTACAGCTCGAGCTCGCGCAGCAGCCACGGCCGGCAGGCGTCGCGTTCGGCGGTCGTGGGCTTGTTCGCCGGCGGCGCGCAGTGCACCGGCGCGGTGACGTAGGTGCCGCGCAGCGTGAGGCCGTCCCCCGCCGCCACCGAGGTCGGCTGCGACGCGAGGCCGACGCGGTACAGCGAGGCGTAGAGCCAGTCGCCGCTGCGGTCGCCGGTGAACATCCGCCCGGTGCGGTTCGCGCCGTGTGCCGCCGGGGCCAGCCCCACGATCAGGATGCGGGGACGGTCGGCGCCGAACCCCGCGACCGGACGGCCCCAGTACGTCTGGTCGACGAAGGCACGCCGCTTCTCCTGGGCGACCTGTTCGCGCCAGGCCACGAGCCGCGGGCAGGCGCGGCACACCGTGACGCGGGCGCTCACCTCGTGCGCTCCGGGCGCGGCGGCGGCCAGGACACGCACGTCGGCGGGCCGGTGCGCCACCGGCGTGGCGGCGTCGGCCGGGTCGCCCGGCCACCCCGTTCCCGGCGGCACGCTCACGACACAGAGCTTCCCAGCCGCTCGCCGCGCGGCGGTGGGTAGGGTCCGGGGAGGCGGCGGGCGGCAGCCCGGCCCGGACGAGGAGCAGGCGATGGCCCTAGGCGCGAAGATCACCATGAAGCTGATCACCGTGTCGATCAGCGTGCCCGTGACCATGGCGACGAAGAAGGCCGTCGAGAAGACGTGGCTCGCCGTCCGGCCGGACGATCCGCCGCGCAAGGCGAAGGACGCCGACGTCACCTGGGCCGACGCCCTCGCCTGGGCCGCGCTGTCGGCCGCCGGTCTGGTGGTGGCCGACCTCGTGTCGCGCCGTGGCGCCGAGTCGGTCTATCGCACGCTGACGGGCTCCGAGCCGCCGGCGAAGGCGTCGAAGTCGCCGAAGAAGCTCAAGGAGGCCAAGACCCAGGAGCGGATCGCGAAGGGTGCGCCCGCCCGCTGACCGCTCAGCGCCGGGCGAGGCCGAGCGCGATGCCGTCGAGGATGTCGTGCTCGCTCGCGACCAGCCGGTCGGCGCCGATCTCGTCGACGAGGGTGCGCAGGACGAGCGCGCCGGCGGCGATGACGTCGACGCGGCCCGGATGCATGACCGGCAGCGCCGCCCGCTCGCCGCGCGGCATCGCCAGCAGCCGTTCCGTCACCTCGTGCACCTGGTCGCGCGTGATGGACGCGCCGTGGATCGCGCCGGGGTCGTAGCGATCGTGCGCGAGGGCGATCGCGGCCACCGTGGTCACCGTTCCCGCGACCCCAACCAGCGTCGCGGGCTCGGTGAGCGGGACGTCGGCGCGGGCGACGTCGAGCGCGGCGCGGACGTCGGCCACCACGGCCGCGACCTGCTCGGGTCTCGGCGGGTCGTCGTGCAGGTGCCGCTCGGTCAACCGCACGCAGCCGACGGTCATGCTGTGCGCGCGCAGCCCACCGTCGCCACCGCGCACCAGCTCCGTCGAACCGCCGCCGATGTCGGCGACGAGCAGCGCGCGGTCCGCGTCGCCGAGCACGCTCGCGGCACCGGCGAACGAGAGCTCGGCCTCCGCCACGCCGGTGACGACGTCCGGGTCCACCCCCAGCTCGGCCTGGACGAGCGCGACGAACTCGTCGCGGTTGTCGGCGTCGCGGGTCGCGCTCGTGGCCACCATGCGCACCGCCGCCGTGTCGTGCTCGCGGATGAGCGCCGCGTAGTCGCGCAGCACGGTCCGCGTGCGTGCCAGCGCGGCGGGCGCGAGCCGGCCGGTGCGATCGACGCCCTGGCCGAGCCGGACGACCTCGAGCCGGCGGACGACGTCGCGCAGGACCCCGGCGTCGTTGACGTCGGCCACGAGCAACCGCAGCGAGTTGGTTCCGCAGTCGATCGCCGCCACCCGCCGCGGGCTCACGGTGCGGGCACGCAGGGGCCGGCGGCCCACCAGTCCGGCAGCGCCGCGAGCGCCTCGTCCCCCAGCGGATTGCCGCCGGGCCCGATGGCGAGCGCGTGCCCGACCAGGACGTGCAGGCACTTGACGCGGGTCGGCATGCCGCCGGCGCTCACACCGTCGATCTCGGCGACGTGCCCGATCTCCTCGCGCCGGCGCAGATAGGCCTCGTGCGCGGCCCGGTACGCCGCGGCGAGCGTCTCGTCCTCGCGCAGCCGGTCGGTCATCTCGCGCATGAGGCCGCTCGACTCGAGCGTGCCGATCGCCGCCGCGGCGCGCGGGCAGGTGAGGTAGTACAGCGTCGGGAAGGGCGTCCCGTCGGCGAGCCGCGGCGAGGTCTCGACGACGTCCGGCTCGCCGCACGGGCAGCGGTGCGCCACCGCCCGCACCGCGCGAGGTGGGCGGCCGAGCTGGCGGGCGACGATCTCGCGATCCCGGTCGCTGATCGGGTCGCTCATCGCGACGCTGCGCGCACGCTGTTCATCAGCCGGTCGTTCCAGGCCGGTCCCTCGACGCTGCTGTCGGTCGGCGTGCGCCGCGTCTTCTCGATCTCGGTCCGGCCGCCCTTGTCGACCACGACGTAGACGGTGTCGCCGGGCATCGCGTACTGCAGCCGCTCGCGCGCCTGCTGCTGGATGTAGCCCGGGTCGGCGTAGCGCTGCTTGTCCCGGCTGAGCCGGGCGAGCTCGTGCCGGTCCTCGTGCAGCCGGCTCGCCGCGTTGCCGACGTCGGTGCGGCTCGCGAGGTAGCGGTGCACCGGGGAGGCGAGGACGACGACGAGCAGCACCACCAGCACGCCGAGCCCGAGCGCCCGGCCGGTGAGGACGGGGCGGGCCCGGCGGGGGGACGCGGCGGGCACGCGCCTCAGTCCCCGGCGCCCGCCGGCGTGTACTCGCCGGACCGGTAGCGGGGGAACGCGCCGGCGCCGGCGTACCGCGCGGCGTCGTCGAGCTCCTCCTCGATGCGCATCAGCTGGTTGTACTTGGCCACGCGCTCGCTGCGAGCGGGGGCGCCGGTCTTGATCTGGCCGCAGTTGGTGGCGACGGCGAGGTCGGCGATGGTGGTGTCCTCGGTCTCGCCGGACCGGTGGCTCATCATGCAGCGGTAACCGTGCCGGTGGGCGAGGTCCACGGCGTCCAGCGTCTCGGTCAGCGTGCCGATCTGGTTGACCTTGACGAGCAGGGCGTTGGCCGCGCCCTCCTCGATGCCGCGGGCGAGACGCTCCGGGTTGGTCACGAACAGGTCGTCGCCCACGAGCTGCACGCGGTCGTCGAGCTGTCCGGTCAGCCCGACCCACCCCGTCCAGTCCTGCTCGTCGAGCGGGTCCTCGATCGACACGATCGGGTAGTCCTCGACCAGGCCGACGTAGTACTCGATCATCTCGTCGGCGGACTTGTCCGCCCCCTCGAAGCGGTAGCTGCCGTCGGTGTGGAACTCCGTCGCGGCGACGTCCAGGGCGAGGGCGATGTCGACACCCGGGGTCAGCCCCGTCTTGCCGACCGCTTCGACGATCAGGTCGAGCGCGGCCCGGTTGGACGCGAGATCCGGCGCGAACCCGCCCTCGTCGCCGAGACCGGTCGACAGCCCCTTGGCCTTCAGCACCGACTTCAGCGCGTGGTAGACCTCGGCGCCGTGGCGGACGGCCTCGGCGAAGGTGGCCGCCCCGATCGGCGCGATCATGAACTCCTGGACATCGACGTTGGAGTCGGCGTGTGCGCCGCCGTTGAGGATGTTCATCATCGGCACCGGGAGCAGGAACGCGTTCGGCCCGCCGACGTAGCGGAACAGCGGCAGCTCGGCCGAGGCGGCCGCGGCCCGGGCGACGGCGAGCGAGACGCCCAGCAGCGCGTTGGCCCCCAGCCGGCTCTTGTCCGGCGTGCCGTCGAGGTCGCGCAGCGTCTGGTCGAGGATCCGCTGCTCGCTCGCCTCCAGGCCCATGACCTCGGGGCCGATGGTGTCCAGGACGCCGGCGACGGCCTTCTCGACCCCCTTGCCGCCGTAGCGCTCACCGCCGTCGCGAAGCTCCACGGCCTCGAAGGCCCCGGTCGACGCGCCGCTGGGCACGGCGGCGCGCGACAGCGTGCCGTCGTCCAGGGCGACCTCGACCTCGACGGTCGGGTTGCCCCGGGAATCGAGGATCTCGCGTGCGCCAACGGCGTCGATGCTCGCCACGGTCGGTTCTCCTTCGGTGCGGGGAGCGCTGATCAAACGCAGACGCTGGAAACCCTAGCCGGGGTGGCGGGTCATGCTTCGTCGCCCCGCCGACGGACGCCCCGCGGGCGTGGGCGAGCGCCTGCGCGCGACGCGGCTAGGTGTCGTGACCTGACAGGTTGTGTCAGGCGGCGAGCCGGCTGATGGGTGGTCGGCCGCCGAGGGCGGAGTGGCCGCGTCGAGTGTTGTAGTGGGTC